>NZ_RCNZ01000141.1:0-36651 GCF_004307525.1 Pseudomonas sp. Sample_21
GGTGGTGGTTCCGGTGTTGGCGGGGCCGGAGGCGTCGGGCTGGTCAGCTCGACGGTCATTTCCGGGATTTCCGGCGGCGTCGGCAGTGGCTCCGGACGCGCCTGATGGAAGAACCACCACGCGCCGCCGTGTATCAGCGCCGACACGGCGATCAGCAAGAGCATCTGTGGTTTGTTCAACCCGCCGGGTCGTGACGTATTGGCTGTAAACGCCGGCCTGCCCGTTGCCGGCGAGACCGGCGCTTGCTGCAACGGCCCCGGCAGGGTTTTGTGCTTTACCGCATCGTTCATTAAAGCTCCCTCGGGTCAGATGAAGGGCAATAAGGTGCCGTCCGAACATCTGGCTGATGTTCGAGTGAGTAGGTGTAACTTTCTTCAGAGGTGTACGCGGGCCGATAGTCGGACTATCTGTTTAAACGGCCTCGAACAAACTTAGTGGCTTAGTAGCATCTATATCGATTGTTCATTATCCATTCCGTGGCTTGTTGTTGTGTGGAGACGTGAGCCGTCTCAGGTTTGTTACAGTTTGCAACAGGTGTGCCAGAAGTTGCTGAAACCGGTTGAACGCAAATCTTCGGTGTTACTGATGTCGCATTTATATAAGTTTCAGTTTCGCCCACTGTTTATTCGGCGCGAAGCGGTCCTCAAGTCCTCGCAGAAGGGCTTTTTCCAGAGCGAGTCAGCGGGAACGCTGTATCACGCCAATCGACGGGATAGAGCGGCTGCTCGGTGATCAGGCTTAGCACCTATCGGTGCGTAGCGAATCGATTTGGTGCAGGTCAGTCATTCAGCGGCTCACGGGACAAGTTCCTTATTTTGATTCTGGAGTTTTGGTTAACTGCATCACATTCGGGCGTGCGCTTTTGGTGCAACTTCAATGACGGAAAGTCATTGTTCGACAATCTTGTTGTTGTGCCTTTTATTAATTGCCGTATTTAAAAAATAAATAACACTCGGCGCCCGGCGATTGCTTGATCGCCAGGCACGCAAAGTGTGCATTGGGTTTCAGGTAATAAAGGAGAAACGCGCCAGGCTGAATAGGCTCGGCTGAACTTGGGTCTGGATTTGCGAGTGAGTGGGGTATGTCGTACGGCGGAGCATTTGAAGATTCACGGGTGAACTCCTTATTGCCAGCTCGGACAGGCGAACTTTTGGTTCGCTGTCGCACCTTACAAGAACGCGGATAGCGTTCGATGAATGCTCTTGGTGCGGGATGGGCACCGCCAGCGCTGATTGGCGAAGGTTGATTTCGCAAGTCGGCAGTGCATGGGAAAAACGTGCCAATCACGACACATTTGCAGAATTTTCTACGTCAGGCCAGCCAGCCATCTACCCTGTGCAAAGGCCTTATCGGGGGAACGGACATGTACCAGCTCTACGGGCACAAGAATTCCGGCGCGGCTGCCATCGAGGCGGCACTGGAGTTGTGCCAGATCGCCTATCGCTTCATTGATACCGAAGCCAGCGCCGAGGCCGACGAGGCGCTGGGCAAACTCAATCCGTTGAAACAGATACCAACCTTGCAACTGCCGGACGGCAGCGCCATGACCGAAAGTGCGGCGATCCTGATTCACCTGGGCCTGACGTTTCCCAAGTCCGGCCTGCTGCCGAGCAAGGCAGCCGATCGTGATCAGGCGATTCGCGGTCTCGCCTATATCGTCAGCAATTGCTATGCGGCGGTCGGCATCATCGATTACCCCGAACGCTGGCTGAGCACGCCCGACGAGAGCGCACGGCAAAACCTGATCGCCGGCACGCGCCAGCGCTTGCACTTCAGTTGGGAGGTGTTTGCCGATCAGTTTTCCGGGGAGCTGTATCTGGATGACGAAACGCCCGGCGCGCTGGATGTGCTGGCGGCCGTGGTAAGCCGCTGGGCCGGCAGCCGCGAACACCTGCGCCAGACCCGCCCGGGCTTTTATGCGTGGCTGCAAAGGATCGACCGGCACCCGGTGCTGGCACCGGTGTTTGAGCGGCATTGGCCGGCCTGACGGGCGAGATCGTTCCCACGCTCTGCGTGGGAATGCCTCAACGGACGCTCCGCGTTCGGCTTTAGAGGGACGCGGAGCGTCCCGGGCTGCATTCCCACGCAGAGCGTGGGAACGATCATCACTGACTTGGCGCATTCGTGAGCAGGCTCGCTCCCACAAGGGGATCACGGCGGTGGGCTCACTCCCCGCGAATGTACTGCTCCAGCTGTTTGATCAGCTCGGCCTGTTCGGCAATCGCCTCTTTCACTAGGTCGCCGATCGACAACAGGCCGATCAACTGGCCCTCCTCGACCACCGGCAAGTGGCGCAGGCGTTTGTCCGACATGATGCCCAGGCAGGTGTCGACGGTTTGTCGGGTATCCACGGTGATCACGTCCTTGACCATGATGTCGCGCACTGGCGTACCGACCGAAGAGCGCCCGTGCAGCACCAGTTTGCGTGCATAGTCACGCTCGCTGATGATGCCGACCACTTTGTCGTCTTCGACCACCAGCAAGGCGCCGACGTTTTTCTCGGCCATCTTCATCAGCGCTTCGAGCACCATGTGATCGGGGTTGATCTGGTGCACTTCCTGATTTTTCTGATCTTTGAGCTTGAGCAGTTGGGCGACGGTCTTCATGGCGGTTACTCAGGTGTTGTCGTTGTTCATCAAGCATCGTAGACGCAGCCGCGCAGAGCAAGGTGGCAAAGCGGCAGTTAGCGTGCAAAAAACGCCATTTGCCGGAAAAAACATCTTTGTATCGGTAAATGAAGCGCCTGTGGCTAGGGGATTTATCTGTAACAAGGGGTGGTATCTGTGGCAGAGGATTTATCTGTGGCGAGGGGATTTATCCCCGCTGGCCTGCGCAGCAGGCCCTTTCATTAAAAGCGGGGCCGCTTCGCGGCCAGCGGGGATAAATCCCCTCGCCACAGATCCTGCGTAGAATGGCGCTCTGATTGAAACGTTGAGGTCGCAGTGGTGGATTTACAGCAGGGCTTCGTTCTGACCCGGCATTGGCGCGATACGCCGGCCGGCACCGAAGTCGAGTTCTGGCTGGCAACGGACGCCGGGCCGCGCCGCGTGCGTCTGGCGCATCAGCCGTCGGTCGCATTTATTCCCGCCGCACAGCGAGAAGCAGCCGAGCGTCTGCTGCACGATGAAAAGAATGTGGAACTGCGACCGTTGGCCTTGCTCGATTTTCAGCATCGTCCGGTGCTCGGTCTGTATTGCCAGCAGCATGGCCAGTTGATGCGCCTCGAAACCGCGCTCAACCGCGCCGGCGTCGACGTCTTTGAAGCCGACGTCCGCCCGCCGGAACGCTATCTGATGGAGCGCTTCATCACCGCGCCGGTGCTGTTTGGCGGCACCCCGGATGCTGACGGCGTACTGATCAACGCCCAGCTGAAACCCGACCCCGATTACCGGCCGAAACTGCGCTTGGTCTCACTCGACATCGAAACCACCGAAAACGGCGAGCTGTATTCCATCGCGCTGGAAGGCTGTGGCGAGCGCCAGGTGTACATGCTCGGCGCGCCGAACGGCGACGCGAGCATTGTCGATTTCGACCTCGAGTACTGCGATTCGCGCACGCTCATTCTGAAGAAGCTCAACGACTGGTTCGCCCGCCACGACCCCGACGCAATCATTGGCTGGAACGTCGTGCAGTTCGATTTGCGCATCCTCCATGAACATGCGCGGCGTCTCGGCGTGCCGCTGAAGATCGGTCGTGGCGGCGAGGAAATGCAGTGGCGCGAGCACGGCAGCCGCAATCACTACTTCGCCTCGGCAGCGGGGCGGCTGATCATCGATGGCATCGAGTCGTTGCGTTCGGCGACCTGGAGTTTTCCCTCGTTCAGCCTGGAAAACGTCGCGCAGACGCTGCTCGGCGAAGGCAAGGCGATCAACAATCCGTACCAGCGCATGGACGAGATCAATCGCATGTTCGCCGAAGACAAACCGGCGCTGGCCAAATACAACCTCAAGGACTGCGAGCTGGTCACGCGAATCTTCGCCAAGACCGAACTGCTGACGTTTTTGCTCGAACGCGCCAGCGTTACCGGACTGCCGGCCGACCGCAGCGGCGGTTCGGTTGCCGCGTTCACCCATTTGTACATGCCGTTGATGCATCGCCAGGGCTTTGTTGCACCCAATCTGGGCACCAATCCACCGCAGGCCAGCCCCGGCGGTTTTGTCATGGATTCGCGGCCGGGGCTTTACGAATCGGTGTTGGTGCTCGATTACAAAAGCCTCTACCCGTCGATCATTCGCACCTTTCTGATCGACCCGGTGGGTTTGATCGAGGGCCTGCAACACCCGGACGACGCTGACTCGGTAGCGGGTTTTCGTGGCGCACGCTTCTCGCGCACCCGCCATTGCCTGCCGTCCATCGTGGCGCGAGTGGCCGAAGGGCGCGAAACCGCCAAACGCGAGCACAACGCGCCGCTGTCCCAGGCGCTGAAAATCATCATGAACGCCTTCTACGGCGTGCTCGGCTCCAGCGGTTGCCGTTTTTTCGATACCCGACTGGCCTCGTCGATCACCTTGCGCGGCCACGAAATCATGCTGCGCACCCGGCAGTTGATCGAAGAGCAGGGCCATGCGGTGATTTACGGCGACACCGATTCAACCTTCGTCTGGCTGCGCCGCCTGCACGGTCAGGAAGAGGCGGCGCAGATCGGCCATGCGCTGGTCAAACACGTCAACGATTGGTGGCGCGCGCATGTGCGCGAGGAATACGGGCTGGAAAGCGCGCTGGAATTGCAGTTCGAGATTCACTACAAGCGCTTCCTGATGCCGACGATTCGCGGCGCGGAGGAGGGCAGCAAGAAGCGCTACGCCGGCCTCGTCACCCGCGCCGATGGCAGCGAGGAAATGGTCTACAAAGGCCTGGAAACCGTGCGCACCGACTGGTCGCTGCTGGCGCGGCAGTTTCAGCAAGAACTGTATGAGCGGATCTTCCAGCGCAAGCCGTACCAGGATTACGTCCGCGATTACGTGCGCAAGACCCTCGCCGGCGAGTTCGACGATCGGCTGATCTACCGCAAACGTCTGCGCCGCACTCTCGACGATTACGAACGCAACGTGCCGCCCCACGTCCGCGCCGCGCGGCTCGCCGATGACTACAACGCCGAGCAGGGTCGGCCCCGGCAGTATCAGAACGGCGGCTGGATCAGTTACGTCATCACCTTGGCCGGCCCGGAGCCGCTGGAGGTACGCCGCGCCGCCATCGACTACGACCACTACATCACGCGACAGCTGCAACCGGTGGCGGATGCGATTCTGCCGTTTGTCGACGACGACTTCTCAACCCTGATCGGTGGGCAACTGGGCCTGTTTTGAGTCGAGCAGTTGCAGCGTCCATTCATCGAGAATGCCGTGGAAGTAACGCTCCAGCGCCTGATGGAACAGACTGTCCTCGGCGCTGAACTGGGCAAACAGGGTCATCGAAGAATGAAATTTCAGGTCATCGGGATGGCCGAAAATTTCTGCAATCGAGCGCTGCGGCACATTCAGCACCAGTTGCGTGCAGGTGCGCAGCCGCGCCCCGAGCAGCTCGTGGGCCAGATAGGCCTGGGCTTCCTCGGCTGAACCGATGGCGAAGCGGCGGGCCATTTCGCTGCCGCCCAATCCGGCGAACTGCGGAAAGACGAACCACATCCAGTGGCTGCGCTTGCGGCCTGTCTCGAGTTCACGCTGGACCCGTTCGAACACCGGATCCTGTGCCTGGACAAAACGTTGCAGGTTGTACGGGTCGTGCAGATCTGTGCTTCTCATGGCGAAGCCCTCGCGGTCGGCAGCTCAGACCATCGCCAGCCGCTGCTTGCGTTGAGGCGCCGGGAACACCTTGTCCAGCGCCGCCAGATCCCCGGCGTCCAGGTGCAACCGGGCCGCCTCGGCATTGAGTTGTACATGCTCGGGGCGCACAGCCTTGGGAATCGCAATCACGCCGTCCTGACGCAGGAGCCACGCCAGTGAAATCTGCGCCGGGGTGGCGTTGTAGCGCCTGGCAATGTCTTGCAGAACCGGCTCGGCGAGCATCGCGCCGCCCTGGCCGATCGGACAGTACGCCATCAACGGCAGGCGCTGGTGTTGGCACCACGGCAGCAGATCAAATTCGATGCCGCGCTCTTCGAGGTTGTACAGCACCTGATTGGTGGCGCAGGCCGAGCTGGACAGTTCTTCGAGGTCGTCGACATCGAAATTCGACACGCCCCAACGGCTGATCTTGCCGTCCTCGCGCAGGCGTTCGAAGGCTTCGACGGTTTCCTCCAGCGGATACTGACCGCGCCAGTGCAGCAGATACAGATCGATGTAGTCGGTGCCGAGCCGACGCAAACTGCGCTCGCAGGCTTGCGGGATGCCCTGGCGGCTGGCGTTGTGCGGGTAGACCTTGCTGACCAGAAAGACTTGATCGCGCAGACCGGCAATGGCTTCGCCGACCACCGTTTCGGCGCCGCCCTCGGCGTACATCTCAGCGGTATCGATCAGGCTCATGCCGAGCTCGATGCCGGTGCGCAGCGCCGCCACTTCACGGCTGTGCGCCGAACGATCCTCGCCCATGCGCCAGGTGCCCTGGCCAATCACGGGAACCTGCACGCCGGCCAACTCAAGGGTATGCATTCAAACCTCCTGCCTTAAAGAGTCGATATCTTTAGTGGGCAGCAGGATAGAGCAAGGGTTCCCGGAAGGAAGGGGGAGTCAAGGATGAAACCGGATCAATTGTGGTCAGGAGATCTTGTGGCGGGGATTTGTGGCGAGGGGATTTATCCCCGCTGGGCTGCGAAGCAGCCCCAAAAACCTGCAATAGAACGCTGTCTGATACAACGCGTGTTGCAGGATCGGGGCTGCTTCGCATCCCAACGGGGATGAATCCCCTCGCCACAGGGGAGCATGGCAGGTTACTTGGCGGAGAACTTCAGTATCACGCTGTGGGCATAGGTCTGCCCCGGATCAAGCCGCGTGCTTGGGAAGTCCGGCTGGTTCGGCGAATCCGGGTAGTGCTGGGTCTCGAGGGTGAATGCGCCCCAGTGTGGATAGACCTTGCCGCCCTTGCCCTTGACCGTGCCGTCGAGGAAGTTGCTGGTGTAGAACTGCACGCCCGGCTCGCTGGTGAACAGTTGCAGGACGCGTCCGGATTGCGGGTCGCTGACTTCGGTAGCGAGCTTGCTGACATCGCCCTTGGTGTCCAGCGCCCAGTTGAAATCGAAGCCGCCCTGTTTCGGCTCGGCGAATTTCAGCTGCGGATGATCAGCCTTGATGTGCGTGCCGATCGCCGTCGGTTTGCTGAAGTCCATCGGCGTACCGGCGACAGGCGCCAGCTCCCCGGTCGGGATCAGTTTGGCGGTGACCGGCGTGTAATGGCTGGAGTTGATCATGGCGACTTGCTTGAGAATATCGCCATTGCCGGCGCCGGCCAGGTTGAAGTAACTGTGGTTGGTCAGGTTGAGCACGGTCGGCTTGTCAGTGCTGGCCTTGTAGTCGATGCGCAGTTCGTTGTTGTCGGTCAGGCGATAGGTGACTTCGGTGGTCAGATTGCCCGGGAAGCCCATCTCGCCGTCGGCCGACAGGTAGGTCAGGGTTACGCCCACCGAATCCTTGTCCTTGGTTTCCCTGGCCTTCCAGACTTTCTTGTCGAAACCTTCGGGGCCGCCGTGCAGGGCGTTGGATTTGTCGTTCTGCGGCACTTGATAGCGCTTGCCATCGAGTTCGAAAGCACCTTCGGCCAGGCGGTTGCCGAAGCGGCCGATGGTCGCGCCGAAGTACGCGGTGCCTTTCTGATAGCCCTGCACATCGTCAAAACCCAAGACGACGTCGTCGAACTTGCCGTGTTTGTCAGCGACTTTCAGCGCTTGCAGGGTCGCGCCGTAGGTGATGACGGTGGCTTGCATGCCGTGGCTATTGCGCAGGATGTACTGTTCGACAGGCGTGCCGTCATTGGTTTTGCCGAAGGCTTTGTGTTCGGCGGTCAGGCCCGCCGCGTTGGCGGAAAGGGTAGCGATCATCAGGGACAGTCCGAGGCCGGAGAGCAGGTGACGGGATTGAAGCATGGTTGACCTTCCTTTTTGTTGTTGTTTTGAGAAAACGCAATTAGTCAGGCTATTGAATATTTCGCAGAAGATTTATAGCGGATTTACCGCTGTTGGCAAATATAAAGTCCGACTAATTGATGTGGCGAAAAGCGCCGAAGGTCGGCTCACCGCCAAGGCACTGCACTTTTTCGCAATCGGCGGCTCTATGCATGGCCAGGATGCGGTGACTCCCGCCGCACAGGAATGTGCCTGTCCGAGACTTCATGCCGAGTGTTTTTGCCCTGATCACCGCCGCTCACCGCCGCCCGTGCCTGCTGCTGGCCTGCCTGTTGTCGCTGTTGCTCAGCGGCTGCAGCCACCAGAACGGCAATGGATTTTTCAATCAGATACGTGAAGGGCAGCCGCAGGAATTTCTGCAGACCAGCGTCGACCGTATGGCCACCCTGGCGATGCGCGACAACCTCGACAGTCTCTATCGATTGATGGGCAAACTTTACCTGCGCAACCCGGAAGAACTGCGCAAATCCGGTTTCCTCACCATCAACGCCGCCGTGAAACAGGTGCGTCTCGCTGTCGAGCAACAGCAGCCGTTGCCCGTGCTGGGCGGGCGCAAGGACCTGGCGGCGCTGAGCTATGCGATGAGTCCGGAATTCCTCGGCGACCGCGTCGGCGCGTTCATCTATGCGATCGGCAGCATGCTGGTCACCGCCCACGGCAATCGCACCGAGTTCTACATGACCGACGCGATCAACCCGACGTTCGTGCACAACGCCGCGCGCAACATCGAAAAAGCCATGTGGATTTTGTCGCAACGACAAAACAAGGAAGGCCAGCCGCTGCTGTTCTCCAACGAAATCTCGGAGGAGGGCAGCAACCTCAGCTTCGCCACCGAATTCAGCAAAATCGTCGCGCGCCTGGACCTGCTCACGCAGATGCTCGATGAGCGCTATCGCAGGATCGGCCTGAATTACGCGCAGAGCCTGCTGTTTCTGAATTTCTTGCCGGTGCAGTGAGCCTTGCAGGTTTGCTGTGGCGCAAAGATCCACTGTGGGAGCGAGCCTGCTCGCGAATGCGTTGTGTCATTCAACTCATCGGTCGGCTGACACCCCCTTCGCGAGCAGGCTCGCTCCCACAGAGATCTGCGGTGAATTCGATATGGCATAACGATAGACCGCATCGATATATGTGGTTATAAGAAAAATCGCTATGCTGCGGGCCAGATTTTCCTGTCGTTTTCTGGACGTTTGAATGGAATTGGCAAATTTCGGCCTGGTGATTGCCGGGCTGGTGGTTGGGTTTATCGTAGGCATGACCGGTGTCGGCGGCGGTTCGTTGATGACGCCGATTCTGCTGTGGTTCGGCATCAACCCGGCGACGGCGGTGGGTACCGATCTGCTGTACGCTGCGATCACCAAATCCAGCGGCGTCCTCGTTCACAGGAAGAACAAGAACATCGACTGGGCGATCACCGGCTGGCTGACCCTCGGCAGCGTGCCAGCCGTGGCCATGACCCTGTGGTTCCTCAGCACCCTGCACACCGCGCCGGACGCGATGAACGCCATCATCAAACAGGCGCTCGGCTTCGTCCTCTTCGCCACTGCCCTGGCAATCTTCTTCAAGAAACGCTTGCTCGAATTCGCCCACAAACGCGCCGGCGGCAACTACAACCCGAGCGGTTCGCGGCTTAACGTGATGACGGTGATCACCGGTCTGATCCTCGGCACCATGGTCGCCCTGACCTCGATTGGCGCCGGCGCACTGGGCACCGTCGCCTTGTTCATCCTCTACCCGCTACTGCCAACCCGCCGCCTGGTCGGCACCGAAATCGCCCACGCCGTACCCCTGACCCTCGTCGCCGGCCTCGGCCACGCAAGCATGGGCAACATGGATTGGGGCGTGCTGGGCTTCCTGCTGATGGGCTCGCTGCCCGGCATCTGGCTCGGCAGCCACCTGACCGGACGCATCTCCGACGAAGTCCTGCGCCCGTGCCTGGCGACGATGCTGGTTTTGATTGGTTATAAGTTGGCGTTCTGAGTCAGCCTGGAGCAAACACTTCCAATGCAGCGGCCGTAGGGATGTGCCAATGATCGCTTGCGTCATGTTGCGCAAAGTTCTCCCTGACCTAAGCTTCTGACAGGGCAATGCCTTTTTGCCAGACGCCGCCGGAACAATCGCCACGATGCGCAATCAGTAGTGCGTGGATATCAAAAGGAGATGCGCATGCTCATCAGGTCCCTGACCCTGACCCTCTTGCTGGCAGTCGCCGGCCCCTTGTTCGCCGCCGACAGCGATTCACCCCTGGCCGGGGACGTGGGCCGCGCCCGCCCGCTGATCGTGATTGCGCAAAGCACTGTCGACCCGGTGTGGCTGAGCCTGAAGAAGTCGCTGGAAGATCCGGCCAACAAAAAGGGCGTCACCGACCGCAACATCAAGGTCTACACCATCCTCAGCATGTCCGGCCAGCTCGACGGCAAGGACATGGGCCAGCAGGACACCATGGCCCTGCTGCGTTCGCTGAAGCTCGGCGCGGGGGCTTATCCAAAAGTGTTCCTGGTGGGCAAGGACGGCGAAACCAAGCTCTCCGCCTCGGGTGACGAAGCCAAGGCATTGAGCCTGGCGAAAATCTTCGAAACCATCGACGCCATGCCCATGGCCGAAAAAGAAGCCGCCGCTGCGGCCGCCGCACAAACACCTGCCGCCACCGAGCCGGAACCGGCCAAAGGCGCGAAGGGCAGCAAACCGGCGAAACCGAGCAAACCGCCGCAGATGCCGGATGATTGATTGCGCGTTGACTGAATGAAGCAAAATCCCTGTGGGAGCTGGCAAACCAACTCCCACATTTTTTTGTGAAATACACAGTTCAAATGTGGGAGCGAGCCTGCTCGCGAAAGCGGTTTTTCAGGCGCTGAAAGGTGGCTGATCGAGCGCATTCGCGAGCAGGCTCGCTCCCACAAGTCATCTGCTGATCGAAAGTCATTGCAGCATGTGCCTGCCGAAATGTCTGACGCCGACACCCTTCAAACCCAGTGGATTTTTCCTGCAAGACGCGGCGGCCGTGGTGAACTGGTGCGTTGTGACGCAGAGGGATAACCTCTTTTGGCCGCTGAAAAACACAGTGGTCGGATGTGGAAGTCCGGTGATTCCCGAGCGCGCATTGCGCCTGTAGACACATGTTGGTGGTTTTTATGCCAACATTGTTTGCTTATGGCAGCTATGCGCAGGAGCACTCTCGAGTGCACCGGGTTCCTCGGGTTTCCCCGGACTTCCACACCTGCGCAAAGCTGCCACCCTCTCGTGGAAGTGAGTTCGGCAGTTTTTTCTTTAAATGTCCCGAGGGTTTATTTATGAAAAAACACACTCCAAATCCCCCCGAATCCCCCATGGATTCAAGCTCCTTCGACTCCAATAATCCGCGTCTGCGCCACCCCGGCCAACCCGATCCCATCAGCCACGTTTTCACCATTCTCCCCGACATCGACACGGCGACACTGCTGAGCCATGCCTGCGAAACCCTTGCCTCACTGAACGTACTGACCACAGATCTGGCCTGCGAGTTGAGCGGTGCGCAGCGCAGCCTGACGTTGTCGATCCAGCAATTGGCGGTAGTCGGAGAACTGCTGGTCAACCGCGCGCTGGACAATCTCGATTCACCCCCAACGGCGACTCAACATTGAACAGGGAGGTTCTACCATGGCGCGTTACATACCGATCACCGGGATTGACTGCAAAATTCCCTGTGTGCTGATCGACAGCGAAGCCCCCATTGACGTGTTGCACGGCACCGCGGCTTACCGCTTGCGCTGTGTGACGCAGCTGATGGAGAGCCTTTCGCTGGACGAGGGCAAGGGACACGATGCATTGCTGTTGCAGGATTTCGCCCGGGTGCTGGCGATTCCGTTGCGCGATAGCTGTGACTTGATGGATGTCATTGGCTGGCGCTTGCAGGCGCAGCTTTAAGCGCTGAAACGAAAAGATCGCAGCCTGCGGCGGCTCCTACAGGATCGGGTTTTCACTCGGTCAATGGAGCTGCCGCAGGCTGCGATCTTTTGATCTTTATTCGGTCAACTGACTGAAAATCTCATGCGCAATCTTCACCCGTTCGGCATTCGGGTAGTTCTTGTTGGCAAGAATCACAATGCCCATGTCTCGCGACGGCACGAACGCCACATACGCGCCAAAGCCCCGTGTAGAACCGGTCTTATTGAACAGCACATTGGCTGGTTCAGCTTGCGGTGGAGTCAGCCACTCGACTTTGTGCGGCTCCATGGCCATGGGGGTCGAGTTGCCGTTTTGCAGTTTTTCCAGGCTGATCGGGTAGGCGTAGCGCTCCCAGCCCAGGCCCTGGGTCATGTCGCCGACGCGGTAATAACCGATGTGGGTGTTGGCGATGGCTTGGTGCAGATCAGGCGCAAGGCTGGCCGGTTTCAGCTGTGCCTGGACGTAACGCAGCAGGTCGGCGGCGCTGGTTTTGATGCCGTAGGCTTCGGCGTCGAGGGCGCCGGGGCTGGCGCGTACCGGTTGGTCGGCGCTGTCGTAGCCTTGGGCATAAAGCTTCGACTGCGCTGGCGGTACGCTGAGGAAGGTGTGCTGAAGGCCGAGTTTCGGCAGCAGGGTTTGCGTCATTGCCTGGTCGAACGGCTGGCCGAGGCTTTTCGCCGTCAGGTAGCCGAACAGGCCCAGGCTCGGGTTGGAATACAGGCGATGGCTGCCGGCGGGAAACTGCGGTTTCCATTGTTGGTAATAGCCGAGCATCCTGTCGGAAGAATCCGCCTCAGCGGGAAATTGCAGCGGCAGTCCGCCAGCACTGTAGGTGCCCAGTTGCAGCACGCTGATGTTGTCGAAGGCGCTGCCCTTGAGCTCCGGCCAGAGTTGGCTGGCCTTGCTCGACAGGTCGAGTTTGCCTGTGGCCTGGGCGTAACCGGCGAGGGTGGCGGTGAAGGTTTTACTCACCGAGCCGACTTCGAAGAGGGTGTTTTCGCTGACCTTTTGTGCGGTGTCTTTAGCGGCGACCCCGTAGTTAAAGTAATGCGCCTGGCCATTCAGGGTGATCGCTACGGTCAGCCCCGGGATGTTGTTTTGCTGCATCACCGGGGTGACGGCTTGGCTGACCAGTGCCTGCAATTGCGCATCCGTCGGCGTTGCGGCATGACAGGCAACGCTGCCGAAGAACAGTGCGAAAGCGCTGTAGGAAAAGACCTTGCTCGGTTTTAAGGAACACATGATTGAATCACTCTCCATGAGTGTCGATTGGTGTATCCCGCTACACTGCGGGTGATTTTTCATCGGACGGCCGATCAGCGCGGCCAATTTAGGCACTTCGCCGGCCCTCGACAAACGATGAAAACTCGCATGGGCCATTAGAAAAATTTGGGGCAACGCATGATTCGACCGCAACTGCCGCTCAACGCTCTGCGCGCATTTGAAGCCTCGGCACGTCACTTGAGTTTTACCCGTGCTGCCGTCGAGTTGTGCGTGACACAAGCGGCGGTGAGCCATCAGGTCAAAAGCCTGGAAGCGCAACTCAGCCTGACCCTGTTCAAACGCCTGCCCCGTGGGCTGATGCTGACCAGTGAAGGCGAAACCTTGCTGCCGGTACTCAGCACATCATTCGATCATATTGCGCAGATGCTCGAACGTCTGGCCGGTGGGCAGTATCGCGACATGTTGACGGTCGGCGCGGTGGGCACTTTTGCTGTGGGTTGGCTGTTGCCGAGGCTGGCGGACTTTCGGGGGAAACATCCGCTTATAGATTTACGTCTGTCGACCAATAACAACCGGGTGGATGTGGCGGCGGAAGGACTGGATTACGCCATTCGTTTCGGTGCTGGCGCCTGGCATGGCATCGAGGCGACACGCTTGCTCGATGCGCCGTTGTCGGTATTGTGCGTGCCGGAGATTGCCCGGCAACTGCACTCGCCGGCGGACCTGTTGCAGCAGACCTTGCTGCGCTCCTATCGCACCGATGAATGGCCGGAGTGGTTTCACGCAGCGGGCCTGGCGACGCAGGCCGCGCCACCGCAAAGCATCGTGTTCGATTCGTCGCTGGCAATGATGGAAGCCGCATTGCAGGGCGGCGGCGTGGCGTTGGCGCCGCCGCTGATGTTCGCCCGGCAACTGGCGGCTGATGCGATTTGCCAGCCGTTTGCGATCGAGATCACCACCGGCAGTTACTGGCTGACACGGTTGCAGTCGCGAGCGGAAACGGTGGCGATGAAAGCGTTCAAAACCTGGTTGCTGCAAGTTTCTGCCTGACACAAAACCCCCTTGTGGGAGCGAGCCTGCTCGCGAAAGCGGTGTATCAGCGACAGCACTATCGACTGACCTGACGCCTTCGCGAGCAGGCTCGCTCCCACAATTGAAATCAGCGGCGCCTGCTGGATTACCGCACCAGACACGGCCGCTTGTTATCGAATTTCCACCCCGGAATCAGGAACTGCATCGCCACGCTGTCATCCCGCGCGCCGAGGCCCATGCCTTTGTACAGTTCGTGGGCCTTGGCCACTTGATCCATGTCCAGCTCCACACCCAGCCCGGGTTTTTTCGGCACCTGCACGAGACCATCGACAATCTGCAGCGGTGCCTTGGTCAGGCGCTGACCGTCCTGCCAGATCCAGTGGGTGTCGATGGCGGTAATCTCCCCGGGTGCGGCGGCGGCGACGTGGGTGAACATGGCCAGGGAAATATCGAAGTGGTTGTTGGAATGCGAGCCCCAGGTCAGGCCCCACTCGTAGCACATCTGCGCGACGCGTACCGAACCCTGCATGGTCCAGAAGTGCGGGTCGGCCAGCGGGATGTCCACTGACTGCAACTGAATCGCGTGGCCCATTTCGCGCCAGTCGGTGGCGATCATGTTGGTCGCGGTTTTCAGCCCGGTGGCGCGGCGGAATTCAGCCATGACTTCGCGCCCGGAATAACCGTTTTCCGCACCGCACGGGTCTTCGGCGTAGGCGAGTACGTGGTGCTGATCGCGGCACAGACGGATCGCCTCTTTCAGCGACCAGGCGCCGTTCGGGTCGAGGGTGATTCGCGCTTCAGGGAAGCGCTCGGCCAGTGCCGTGACCGCTTCGATTTCGGCATCGCCGCTGAGCACGCCGCCCTTGAGTTTGAAATCCTTGAAACCGTACTTGGCGTGCGCCGCCTCGGCCAGACGCACGACTGCTTCGGCGGTCATGGCTTTCTCGTGGCGCACACGGAACCAGTCGTTGTCGGCGTCCGGTTCGCTGCGATAGGCCAGATCGGTTTCGTGTTGATCGCCGACGTAGAACAGATAACCGAGCATCTTCACTTCGTCGCGTTGCTGACCTTCACCGAGCAGCGCCGCCACTGGCACGTCGAGATGCTGGCCGAGCAGGTCGAGGAGGGCGGCCTCCAGGCCGGTGACCGCGTGAATGGTGATGCGCAGGTCGAATGTTTGCAGGCCGCGGCCGCCGGCATCGCGGTCGGCGAAGGTCTGGCGCACCTGGTTGAGGATCTTCTGGTAGGTGCCGATAGGGCTGCCGACCACCAGATTGCGTGCATCTTCCAGGGTCTGGCGAATGCGCTCGCCACCGGGCACTTCGCCGACGCCGGTGTGGCCGGCGTTGTCCTTGAGGATGACGATGTTACGGGTGAAAAACGGCCCGTGGGCGCCGCTCAGGTTGAGCAGCATGCCGTCGTGACCGGCCACCGGAATGACCTGCATGTCGGTGATGATCGGAGCTTTGGCGCTGTCATTAACAGTCATTGTTGTTTTCCTTGTCGAGACGTAGTCAGGCGTGTTTCGGCGCGGCGTCGGCCACAGCCTTTTCAGCAGCGGGTTTGGGCGTGGTGCGAGCGGCGAGGACGATGATTGCGGCGATGATCGAGGTCGCGGCCAGACCATAGAGGCCGCCCTGAATCGAGCCGGTGTGTTGCTCAAGCAGGCCAAAAGTGGTCGGTGCGACGAAGCCGCCGAGGTTGCCCACCGAGTTGATCAGCGCGATCACTGCCGCCGCGATGCGTGCATCCAGATAAGCCTGGGGAATCGGCCAGAACAGCGACGAGGCGGATTTGAAACCCAGCGCCGCAAAGCAGATCGCGACGAAGGCAAAGATCGGCCCGCCAGTGGTGGACATGAACATCCCCGCTGCCGCGATCAACAGGGCAGTGGCGACCCAAGCTTGTTGATGTTTCCACTTCGCCGACAGCGAGGCGAAGGCGTACATGCCGACGATCGACAGCAACCATGGAATCGAGTTGAACAGGCCGACCTGCACGTCGCTGAGTTCGCCCATCTTCTTGATGATGCTCGGCAGCCAGAAAGTCGCCGCGTAAATGGTCAGCTGAATGAAGAAGTAGATCAGGCAGAACAGAATGATCTGCCGGTCCTTGAGCAGTTTGCCCAGCGACGGCCGGATCGGCGTCGCGGCTTCGCGGGCCTTTTGCTCGTCGTCGATGGCGCTGACCAACGCATCCTGTTCGGCGCGGCTCAGCCATTTCGCGTCGTGGGGTTTGGCATCCAGCCAGAACCAGACAATCACGCACAGGCACACCGAGAACATCCCCTCGATGAAATACATCCATTGCCAGCCGTGCATGCCCAGCCCATTGATCTGCAGGAGCAGGCCGGACAGCGGACCGGAGATCAGCGAGGCCACGGCCGAGCCGCTGAGGAAGATCGCGATCGCCTTGCCGCGCTCAACGCCTGGCAGCCAACGGGTGAAGTAATAAATCACCCCGGGAAAGAACCCGGCCTCGGCGACACCGAGCAGGAAACGCAGAATATAGAAGTGGGTTTCGTTCTGGATGAAGGCCATGCAGGCCGCGACTATGCCCCAGGTGAACATGATGCGGGTCAGCCAGATCCGCGCGCCTACTTTTTGCAGAAGCATGTTGGACGGCACTTCGAACAGCGCGTAACCGATAAAGAACAGCCCGGCGCCGAAGCCATAGGCGGCAGCACCGATGCCCAGATCGGTTTCCATGTGGGTGCGGACGAAGCCGATGTTCACCCGGTCAATGTAATTGACGATGAACATGATCACGAAGAGCGGCAGGACGTGGCGTTTGACTTTGGAGATGGCTGAGGCGAGCGTCGGGTCGACGCTGTCCTGCATCCCGGAGACGGAGGTTTTCACTGA
The DNA here is from genome assembly GCF_004307525.1 of Pseudomonas sp. Sample_21. NCBI lineage: Bacteria > Pseudomonadati > Pseudomonadota > Gammaproteobacteria > Pseudomonadales > Pseudomonadaceae > Pseudomonas > Pseudomonas sp. Sample_21. Next base: position 17,095 of record NZ_RCNZ01000141.1, read on the forward strand.
TGTTTTCTCCCACTGATTATTTTTATGCGGGTAGGACTGAGTGCTGCGTTGTTGATAGACATCATACAACTGTGGTTTTTTGTCCTACAAGTGGGGAGGGGCGATTAAATTCTTCTGATTGTTCGGTTTCTTATGCGAAAACAGGATCTAAGCCCGTATTTATTGATTGTTGAGCCAGTCGAGCGGAGCGCATTTTTGATATGTGAATGGTGATGCGTGATGGCTGGCTATCGAAAATATTCGATGTAATTGAGTGTTGTCATACAAGTTGATGGCCCGTCGACCGCTAAAATCCATCTCAACCGTCATCCCGCAGTGCTACGATCGGCAAGCCCCGATCACCGGAACCGATCATGCAAGAAGACCTCGACGCGCCCGCGCGCAAACGCACGCACAACCTCGCTCATGACCTGGTGGAAAAGCTCACCCAGAGCATCCTGCTCGGACAACTGTCGCCCGGTGACAAGCTACCGTCGGAGAACTCCATCGTGCAGGAGCACGGGGTCAGCCGCACGGTGGTGCGCGAGGCGATCTCCAAGTTGCAGGCCTCGGGGCTGGTCGAGACGCGCCATGGTATCGGTACTTTCGTGATCGAGCGCGCCGCGGAGCAGGGCCTGCGCCTGAACGTCGATACGGCGCTCGGTGTGCGCAGCATTCTCGAATTGCGCATGGGCCTGGAGACGCAAGCGGCGGCGCTGGCGGCGCAGCGGCGCAGTGAGCAGCAGGTGCAGCAGATGCGTCAGGCGCTGGATGACTATCAACGGCTGCTGGCGAACAACGACAGTTGCGTGGAAGCCGATCGGCGTTTTCATCTGCTGATCGCCGAGGCCACCGGCAACGCTTGTTTCAGCGAGATCATGCAGCACCTGGGCAGTGCGATGATCCCGCGCAATCGCCTGAATGCCGCCGAGCGCGGCGCGGCGGATCTGAGCAAGCTCGGGTACTTGGCCAATCTGGAACACGAGGCGATTCTGAATGCGATCAAGCGTCAGGACGCCGATGCCGCCCGCGCCGCGATGTGGCTGCACCTGACCAACAGTCGTGATCGCTTTATCGCCCAAGGCTGATGCCGCTGGTCTGATCTACCGCACGCCCTCAGCACCCGCGCTTCCAAACAATACGCCCCGGATAATCCGGGCCAGTATTGTGAGGTGCAGCATGGCTGATGACTCGCTTGTTCCCGGTGGCATGGCGCCCACCGACCAGACCCGCCCCGTATCCGGCACCGACGAGCCGACGCTGAGCGATCACGACGCACCGCCGGGCATGGACCCGGGGCGCGATCCACTGAGCGATGCCGACCGCCCGGATGACTGGAAGGATCCGCCGGATGACGACGATGTACCGCCGGCGGACGAGCCGACACCGTTGTCGGATGATATGCGCTGAGGTCTCGATTATTCATTGAGTGGGCCGGCCTCTTCGCGAGCAGGCTCGCTCCCACAATGGATGTATGTACGACACAGATCCACTGTGGGAGCGAGCCTGCTCGCGAAGACGGCATCGGCTTCACAGCAGATTCAAGCCTTGTTCTCAACTGCTCGAACGACGCCAACCCCACGCTCCAGATTCAACGCCAACACACTGATCAACACCACCACCGCTCCCATCAGCACCATCAACGTCGGCCGTTCCCCCAATCCCCACGACGCAATTCCCATGGCCGTCGGCGGTATCAGATACAAGGTCATCGTCGCCCGACTCAAGTCCACATGCTTGAGCACGAAACCCCAGGCCAGATACGCCAGAGCGCTGGGAAACACCCCCAACATCAGCACCGCCCACTGCGCACGCGGCGGCGCCTGCATCACGGCGTCAGCCAGCCCCGGCAGATAAATCAGCAACAGCAACGTCCCCGACCACACCGCGTAGCAGCCCAGACTGAAACCGTCGTAGCGCCGCGCATGATGTTTTTGCAGGGCGAAATAGAGGCTCCAGGAAAGCGCCGCCAACAAGATCAACAAGCCATGGGCATTGATAGCGCCCAGGCCCTTGTCGCCACTGACCACGATCACCACGCCGACAAATCCAAGCAGCACACAACCCCAACGCCAGATGCTGACGCGGTCCTTGAACACAAACCGCGCCAGCAGCGTGCTGAATAACGGGCTCGATTGCGCCAGCACGCTGGAAGCCCCGGCACTGATGCCTTGCTGGCCGATGTTCAACGCGACGTGATGCAGGCTGACGGCAAAGAAGCCCAAGGCAAACAGTAACGGCACATCGCGCCACTGCGGCAGGCGAATGCCTTTGAAAATTGCGATCAGCGCCATCAACAGCGACGCCAGCAGAAAACGCAGCAAGGCCAGATGTCCGGGCTCATACCCTTGCAAGCCGATGTGAATGCCAGTGGGCGAATAGCCCCAGCAGCCGATGACAAACGCCATGGCCAGGATGATTTTGCAGGTAGAAGTGGAAGTCATGATCGAGGCACCAGGGCAGTGGATGCGCCGAGTATCCGGGCGCCCGATAATTCGCCACAACTGACTTATACTGCGCTGACTGTTCACTCAGAGTGATGATTATGGAGCTGGCGCAAATCCGCATGTTCAAGACTGTGGCCGATGCCGGCAGCATTGCCCGGGCCGCCGAAAAGCTGTTCTGCGTGCCGTCGAACATCACTGCGCGGATCAAAGCGCTGGAGGCCGAGTTGGGCGTGGCGCTGTTCTTGCGCGAGGGGCGCGGACTGCGCATCAGCCCGGCGGGGCAGACCTTTCTGGTTTATGCGCAAAAGATTCTGGCGCTGACCGTCGAAGCCAAACGCGCGCTCGACCCGGCCGCCGAGCCGTCCGGACCGCTGCGCATCGGCGCCATCGAGTCTTCGGCGACCGGGCGCTTGCCGCGCCTGCTGGCGAAATTCCACAAGCGCTACCCGCAAGTGGCACTGGAACTTACCACCGGCACCTGGAGCCAGTTGCTCGACGACACCGTCAACCATCGCCTGGATGGTGCGATCGTGGCGGTAGATGTCGAACGTGCTCAGCTCAAACGCACGCCGATGTATCGAGAGGAATTGTTACTGATCGCCTCGACTTCATTCGGCCCGGTGCGTGACATCGCGGATCTGCAAGACAAAACCCTGTTCATGTGGCCACCGGGTTGCCCATACCGCGCGGCACTTGAGCATTGGTTACTGCGCCGAGGGCAGGCGCTGCCGATTGTCAGTCTGGCCAGTTACGGAGCGATTGTCGGCTGCGTCAGCGCCGGCGCGGGGGTGGCGCTGGTGCCCAGGGGCGTGTTCGAGCAGTACGCCAAAGGCGCGGGCTGCGAGGGTTACGAGTTCGCTGAACTGATGGCGATCGAGAATTTGTTTTACTGGCATGAAAACGCCGGCGTGCACCCGGCGCGAGATGCATTTGTGGCGATGTTGCGGGAGGAGTTTGCCCAATAGAAAAGCGGCCCTCACCCCAGCCCTCTCCCGGAGGGAGAGGGGGCCAACCGAGGTGTCTTGCGCCAGACATCGACCTGAAAGTCCGAGCCGCTTATGGATTCACGAGCACAACCAGCGCTGTGTAGTTTGCGGATTCAGCGGTCCCCGTTCAGGTCAGCGTACCTCTGAAATATCCCCCGATCAGTCCCCTCTCCCTCTGGGAGAGGGCTAGGGTGGGATTCAGGTCCGCGGCAAATCCCGCATCAACAACCCAAAGCGCAAGTCCACCGCATCCGGTATCGGCACGTACACCGTATGCCCGTCCCCCAGCGCCACTTCGATCGCTTGGCCGCTGACACTCTGCAATTCATGCAGATCAAAATGGAAATTGCCCTTGGGCGTCATCAGTTCCAGATGATCGCCCACGGCAAAACGATTCTTCACTTTCACCTCGGCCAGGCGGTCCCGGCGCTCGCCGGTCAGCTCGCCAACGAACTGCTGCCGCTCCGACACCGAACTGCCGTGCTGATAGTTCTGATATTCGTCGTGCACATGGCGGCGCAGAAAACCTTCGGTATAGCCGCGCTGGGCCAGCGACTCGAGATCCAGCATCAGGCTGCGATCGAACTCGCGTCCGGCCACGGCATCATCGATCGCCCGGCGATACACCTGAGTGGTGCGTGCGCAGTAGAAATGCGATTTGGTCCGGCCTTCGATCTTCAATGAATGCACGCCCATGCGCGTCAGCCGCTCGACATGCTGCACCGCGCGCAGATCCTTGGCGTTCATGATGTAGGTGCCGTGTTCGTCTTCGAAAGCCGGCATCAATTCATCGGGACGATTGGCTTCCTGCAACAGAAAGACCTGATCGGTCGGTGCGCCGAGGCCTAGCGTGGGCTCGGGTTGAAAGGTCTGGACGATCTCGCCGAGCTGGTTTTGTGTGGCTTCTTGCGCCGTGTACTTCCAGCGGCAGGCGTTGGTGCAGGTGCCCTGATTGGCATCGCGCTTGTTCATGTAACCGGAAAGCAGGCAGCGCCCGGAATAGGCCATGCATAGCGCGCCGTGCACGAACACTTCCAGCTCCATACCCGGCACCTGCTCGCGGATTTCGCCGATCTCTTCCAGCGACAGTTCGCGCGACAGAATGATCCGGCTCAGTCCCTGTTGCTGCCAGAACTCGACGCTCGCCCAATTCACCGTGTTGGCCTGCACCGACAGATGAATCGGCATCTGCGCAAAGTGCTGGCGCACCAGCATGATCAGGCCGGGGTCGGACATGATCAGCGCATCCGGGGCCATCTCGATCACCGGCGCCAGATCCTTGAGAAACGTCTTCAGCTTGGCGTTGTGCGGGGCGATGTTGACCACCACGTAGAAGCGCTTGCCCTGCGCCTGCGCCTCACGGATGCCCAGCGCCAGGTTGGCGTGGTCGAATTCGTTGTTGCGCACCCGCAGGCTGTAGCGCGGCTGGCCGGCGTAGACCGCATCGGCGCCATAAGCGAAGGCGTAACGCATGTTTTTCAGGGTGCCGGCGGGGGCGAGAAGCTCGGGGGCGATGAGAGTCTGCATTTGGGTGTCGGTCGCAAAAGCCGCGCAGGGTAGGGCAGCTGTTGCGAGGGTTTATTGATCTGGATCTATGCTCCATGAATAAACATGGCACTCGCGCGCTCGGCGGCTGACTAAGTGGGGCGGGCGTGCGTGACGCCTGACTGACATGGACCGGATATGAACGAAAAGAGTCTGCAATTCAAATCCCTGACAGTGCTGCTGGTGCTGGTCACGGTGGCTTTTATCTGGATTCTGCTGCCGTTTTACGGCGCGGTGTTCTGGGCTGTGATCCTCGGCATTCTGTTTGCGCCGGTACAGCGCAGGTTGCAGCAGAAGTTCGGCTTGCAACGCAACGTGACGTCGCTGTGCACCTTGAGCCTGTGCCTGGTGATCGCGATTCTGCCGGTGATCATCGTCAGCATCCTGCTGGTGCAGGAAGGCGCGACGGTCTACAAGAACATCGAAAGCGGCGAGCTGGACATCGCTGCGTATCTGGCGCAGTTCAAGCACAGCCTGCCGCCGTACTTTCAGCACTTGCTCGACCGCTTCGGCATGGGCGAACTCGACAGCTTGCGCGAGAAGATCGTCAAAGCGGCGATGCAGGGCAGCCAGGCGCTGGCGACTCAGGCTTTCAGTTTCGGCCAGGGCACGTTCGAATTCGTGGTGAGCTTTTTCATCATGCTGTATCTGCTGTTTTTCTTTCTGCGTGACGGCCCTGAGCTGGCGCGCAAGATGCGCACTGCCGTGCCGCTGGAAGAAAACCACAAGCGCCGCCTGCAACTGAAGTTCAACCGCGTGGTGCGCGCCACGGTCAAAGGCAACGTGGTGGTGGCCGTGACCCAAGGCGCGCTGGGCGGGTTGATTTTCTGGTTTCTCGACATTCCCAGCGCGCTGCTCTGGGCGGTGCTGATGGCGTTTCTGTCGCTGTTGCCAGCGGTGGGCGCGGGGATTGTCTGGGCGCCGGTGGCGGTGTACTTCCTGCTCAGCGGCATGATCTGGCAGGGCGTGGTGCTGGGCTTGTTCGGGGTATTCGTGATCGGCCTGGTCGACAACGTGCTGCGCCCGATTCTGGTGGGCAAGGATACGAAAATGCCCGATTACCTGATTCTGGTTTCCACCCTCGGCGGCCTCGCGGTCTTCGGCCTCAACGGCTTTGTGATCGGACCGCTGATTGCCGCGTTGTTCCTGTCGAGCTGGGCGCTGTTCGTCGAGACCAAGCCCAAGGTGCAGCTGCCTTAGGCATGAAACGTGTTGCTGGCGACCTGTTGCGACAAGGCCTGCGCTGCTGGCAAGGAGGTGAGCGGGCCGCTGATTGGCTCGCCATCGCGCACCAGATACCAGCAAGCGAGCAAACCGGATGCACGCAGCGAAGCGGGAACTGCGCTGCCGATCACCGACATGATTTGAACCTGTGCCATGGGAAAAACTCCATCAAACTGATGGGGCTACCTTAGGGATTTGCCGGCACGACGGACAATCAACGCTTTCGATAGTGGTCATTGATGCCAGTGAGGTCTGGCGTCATTCGACCACTTGATCGAGCATGTGCATGACTTCGCGCTCATTGAGCAGGCCCTTGTGCACGAGGTTTTCGGCGAGCAGGGACAGCAGCTTGGCGCAGCGATGGCCTTCCAGATGCTTGAGCTCGGTAAGTGCGCTGTACACCTTGCTCGAGGTGCACAGACCGACGATGCGGTGCGGGTTTTGTGTGGGCATACAGTCGTCCTTGTTGTTATCGATCTGTTGTTTACGGACGGATTCAGATTGCGGTTCCGTCATGACAAAGCGGTGACCGTTTGATGAAAAAAGCCCGACGGTCGATTCCATCATGCCGACTTTAGCTGGTCGAATTGTCCTCACAGCGACCTTGGCGCGATTTTTTCAGACGTTGCCCGACCAACGGTCATAAAAAAGCCCCGCTCGAAAGCAGGGCTCTGTGTTGCGCTTACCAGCGTGGACCGCCGTAGTAGCCATGCGGGCCGCCGTAGTAGCCGTGGGGGCGACCGTAATAACCACGAGGCGGGCCGTAATAGACGGGGGCCGGTTGCACGTAGACCGGTTGTTGTACATACACCGGCGCCGGTTGGTAGTAAACCGGTGGCGGCGGTTGCTGCACGTAGACCGGTTGCGGCTGCACATAAACCGGTTGTTGCTGCACATACACCGGCCGATCCTGGTTGATCAGTGCCGAGCCGATGATGGCCGAGCCGACGATCGCGCCAAACACTGCAGGGCCCTGCCAGCCATGGCCACCACCCGCTTCAGCCTGACCGGTGACGGCAAGTGCGCCAATCAACAAAGCCATGATGGGAAGTTTACGAATCATGATAAGTCCTCGGTTCTTCGACCCGGCGCCGCGGCCTGAATCAGGCCCACAGTTGTCGCGGGGATACAGCTAAGACAGCAAATTTGCGAAATTCAGCACAGCCGCTGGGTAAATTTTGTGTAAGGTCTGTAGCGGCTTCTTTACCCGGCTGCGCGGCGCCACAGACAAGCCGCAATGATGATTCAGAACCCGGTGGGCTGGCCAATCCCGTCCATCCGAAAGTGCGTTTGAAGGAGAAGTTTCATGCAGATGAACCCGAACAAAGACACCCAACTGTGCATGTCCCTATCGGGGCGGCCGGGGAATTTCGGTCTGCGTTTTCACAACCATTTGTATGAACAGCTGGGCCTGAATTTCTATTACAAAGCGTTCAGCAGCCAGGACCTGACCGGCGCGGTCGGCGGCATCCGGGCACTGGGCATTCGCGGCTGCGGCGTGTCGATGCCGTTCAAGGAAGCCTGCATTGCGCTGGTCGATGAGCTGGATGCGTCGGCGGCGGCGATCCAGTCGATCAACACCATCGTCAACACTGGCGGCCACCTCAAGGCCTACAACACCGATTACATCGCCGTCGCGCAATTGCTGGAAAGCCACGCGGTGCCGAAAGATTCGACCTTCGCCCTGCGCGGCAGCGGCGGCATGGCCAAAGCGGTGGCCAGCGCCCTGCGCGATGGTGGCTACCAGAACGGTTTGATTGTCGCCCGTAACGAGCGGGCCGGACGCGCCCTGGCGGATTCGCTGGGTTATCGCTGGCAGGCCGAGCTGGGTGACGAGCGCCCGCAGATGCTGATCAATGTCACCCCGGTAGGCATGGACGGCGGGCCGGAGGCGGGGCAACTGGCGTTCGAGCCTGAAGTGATCAAAGCGGCTGAGACTGTATTCGACGTGGTGGCGATCCCTTCGGAAACGCCGCTGATCGTGCGGGCGCGGGCCGAGGGCAAGCGCGTGATCACCGGGCTTGAGGTGATTGCTATTCAGGCGCTGGAGCAATTTGTCCTGTACACCGGGGTGCGGCCGAATGAGGCGCAATTTGCGGCGGCGGTGGATTTTGCGCGCAGCTGATTGATCTTTTAGTGGCTGGGCTGGCCTCTTCGCGAGCAGGCTCGCTCCCACAGGTTGAGCTGGAATGCGATTGAATGTGGGAGCGAGCCTGCTCGCGAAGGCGGCGCTGCGGTTCTGGATCACTATCTATAATCCTCGCCAGCACGCACAGACGTGCCACCACAAAAACCTTAACCGAGGCCGCCCATGCATCCGCCCATCCTCAACCTGAACGAGGTCGAACTCGAAGCCCTTCCCGAAGCCCTGGCCCCTGAAGGCGAAACCGCCGGGCGTTATCAGCAGCGTATCGCGCGGATCGGTCAGCAACTGGGTGCGCAGAAACTCGGTTATCGCCTGTATGCGCTGCCAGCGGGCATGCGCGGCAGTCCGTTCCACAGCCATCGGGTCAATGAGGAGATGTTCTACGTGGTGGCCGGGGAGGGCGAGGTGCGGTTGGGAGGCGAGCGTTTTCCGATCCGCGCCGGTGATGTGATCGCCTGCCCACCGGGCGGACCCGAGAAGGCACATCAGATCATCAATACCAGCGCGGGCGAACTGCGTTATCTGGCGGTGAGCACTCAGCAGCAGCCGGAGATCTGCGAGTATCCGGACTCGAACAAGTATGCGGTGATGGATAATTTCGCGGTGGATGCCGACGGCAATGCCTCGGGTTTTGTCGCTGTCGCGCGGCAGGTGGATGGGGTGGATTATTGGGATGGGGAATGAAGCGGGCAGCTGAATATCGCGCAGATCCTGTGGGAGCGAGCCTGCTCGCGAAGGCGGCGGGTCATCCGAGATCGTGGTGACTGACACTACGCTTTCGCGAGCAGGCTCGCTCCCACAATGGCTTTGCGGTGGTTATTCGAGGCGGGCCAGGCGTTCTTCCAGCGCTGCGATCCGCGCTTCCAGTTCCTCGATACGCTCCAGGGAAACGCCAGCGCTCGAGCGCTCCCCAGGATTCTGCCGCGCCGCCAGGATCGCTTCGATATCTGCCGGATCGCCCAAGGCATGGGTGTAGCGATCCTCACGCTGCCCGGCCTGACGCGGAATCAACACCGCCAGGCCGCGTGCGATCAGGCGTTCAAGCTGATGCACGACCTGCTCGGCGTCCTCGAACTCGTGCATGCGTCCGCTGCGGGTCAGCAGTTCGTTGACGGTCTGCGGACCGCGCAGAAACATCAAACCCGTCAGAATCACCTGTGCCGGCACCAGTTCCAGCGCCTTGTCGACCTTGTGCTCCCAGCGGTCGGCACGGCTGCCCATGACCAGCCGGGTGAAACCACGACCTTCCAGTGCCCGCAGGCTCTGCCCGACCTGGCCCTGATTGAGGTTCATCACCGGCTCGCGACTGGTTTTCTGATTGCAGGCCAGCACCAGCGCGTTGAGGGTCAGCGGATAGGTTTCCGGGCTGGTGGCCTGTTTTTCGATCAGCGCACCGAGAATGCGGATTTCCGTGGCATTGAGCCGAGGCTGTTCGGAGGTGGATTCTTGTTCGTTGCTCATCGCGCGTTCCCTCTGCAGTCGAAGCCGCCTAGCCTAATCCTTGCCAAACAAAAGGCAAGCCGTGTGCTCATCAAGCATGGCTATAATCGCCACCACGTATTACCCAGCCATCACATGAGATTGCCATGACCATTTCACTGTACGCCGCATCCGTCCCGGTTTTTCAACAAATGCTCAACGCCCTGAGCGATGTGCTGAAAAAGGCCGAAGCCCACGCCAGCGCGAAAAACATCGACCAGAGCGTCTTCCTGCAAGCGCGTCTGAACCCGGACATGTTCCCGCTGGTGCGTCAGGTGCAGATCGCCGTGGATTTCGCCAAAGGCGTGTCGGCGCGTCTGGCCGAAGTCGAACTGCCGAAGTACGACGACACTGAAACCACCTTCGCCGAACTGCAAGCGCTGATCGCCAAGGTTCTGGCCTTCATTGGCGAGATCAAGCCAGAGCAGATCGATGGCAAGGAAGGCATCGAAATCGTGACCCGTCCGGGTACGCCGAAAGAGAAGCGCTTCAGTGGTCAGGCGTATCTGCTGACTTACGGCCTGCCGCAGTTCTTCTTCCACGTCACCACCACCTACGCGCTGCTGCGTCATAACGGTGTTGAAGTGGGCAAGCGCGATTACATGGGCGCGTTCTAAACACCCGGATACGAAAAAGCCCGCCAAGATTCGCGCCTTGGCGGGCTTTTGTTTTTCTGTGGGAGCGAGCCTGCTCGCGAATGCGGCGTATCAGGCGCTATTAATGCTGAATGTCTCGCCCCTTTCGCGAGCAGGCTCGCTCCCACAAGGTAAGGCGGTTACGCCGTACGCTGAGCCTTCTCTTCCTCGCCCAGGCAAGCTGCCGCTGTAAACAGCACGTCAGTCGACGAGTTCAGCGCGGTCTCCGCCGAATCCTGCAGCACGCCAATAATGAAGCCCACCGCCACGACCTGCATGGCGATCTCGCTCGGGATGCCGAACAGGCTGCACGCCAGCGGAATCAGCAGCAGCGAACCACCGGCCACACCCGAAGCACCACAGGCGCAAATCGCGGCGACGACGCTGAGCAGGATCGCGGTCGGAATGTCCACAGCGATGCCCAAGGTGTGCACCGCCGCCAGGGTCAGCACGGTAATGGTGATCGCCGCACCGGCCATGTTGATGGTCGCGCCGAGCGGGATCGATACCGAGTAGGTGTCTTCGTGCAGGCCCAGGCGCTTGCTCAATTCCAGGTTGACCGGAATGTTCGCCGCCGAGCTGCGGGTGAAGAACGCGGTGATGCCGCTTTCGCGCAGGCACATCAGGGTCAACGGGTACGGATTGCGGCGCAGCTTCCAGAACACGATCAGCGGGTTCATCACCAGCGCGACGAACAGCATGCAGCCCAGCAGCACCGCCAGCAGGTGCGCGTAGCCGAGCAGCGCGCCGAAACCGGAGGTGGCCAATGTCGACGCGACCAGGCCGAAGATGCCCAGCGGCGCGAAGCGAATGACCACACGGACGATCACGGTGACGCCGTTGGACAAGTCACCGAGCACTTCGCGAGTGGTGTCGCCAGCGTGGCGGATGGCAATGCCCATGCCGATCGCCCAGGCCAGAATGCCGATGAAGTTGGCATTCATCAGCGCGCTGACCGGGTTGTCGACGACGCTCAGCAACAGGCTTTGCAGGACTTCGCCGATGCCGCCGGGCGCAGTCACGGCAACGTTCTCGGTCGATAACACCAGATTCGACGGGAACGCCATGCTGGCGACCACGGCCACCACCGCAGCGCTGAATGTACCCAGCAGGTAGAGGAACAGGATCGGGCGGATGTGGGTTTCCTGACCGTGCTTGTGGTTGGCGATCGAGGCCATCACCAGCACGAACACCAGAATCGGCGCCACGGCTTTCAACGCCGAGACAAACACCTTGCCGATGAACGCGGTGGACTTCGCCAGCTCCGGTGCAATCAGGGCCAGGGCAATGCCGGCGATCAGACCAATGACTATCTGGGTCACCAGACTCAGGCGTTTCAGGCGTTGCAGTAACGAAGGGGATGAAGCGGTCATAGCGGCATCTCTGTTTTTTATAGGGTGCGAAGCGTCGTGGGCAGTCACGAAACGCCTGTCGAAGTGACATCAACGCCGCCAAACGGCACGTTGAACAGCTGTACGATTTTCAGGGCGCGGACTTTATCACAGCGTAGGCGTGAACCTTCAGACCTGTGACGATCTGCCACCGGATCGGCCCGGCAGATCGGCAGTTTTGGGCAACTCAGTGCGGACGCAGTCTGTTAAGCTTCGCCATCCTCATTTTCAAGTTCTGCCAGCGGGCCTCCGGGTCATCGCTGGTGTCGTCGTTTTGCTGGAGTTGCGCATGCTGTTGCCTATTCTTCTGTTGTCCGCCGCCGGGTTCACGGTGCTGACCACGGAATTCGTCATTGTCGGCCTGTTGCCGGCGATTGCCCGAGACCTCGAAGTCAGCATCCCGCAAGCCGGGCTGCTGGTGACCTTGTTCGCCTTTACCGTGGCGCTGTTCGGCCCGTTCCTGACCGCGTATTTCGCCCGTTTCGAACGGCGCAAACTGTTCATCAGCATTCTGATCATGTTCGGTCTGGCCAATACCGTTGCAGCGTTGGCGCCGAATATCTGGGTGATGGCCATCGCACGGTTGATTCCGGCGTTGGGTTTGCCAGTGTTCTGGGCATTGGCCAGTGAAACCGCCGTCGACATCGTCGGCCCGGATTTCGCCGGCCGCGCCATCGCCAAGATCGGCTTCGGCATCGTCTGCGCCACTGTGTTCGGCATTCCGGTCGGCACGCTGATTTCCGACGCGTTCGGCTGGCGCAGCGCCTTCGGCATACTGGCGTTGATCGCGTTTGCCAAAGCCTTGCTGCTGTTTGTCTACCTGCCGAAAACCAGTCTGCACCAGCATCAGGTCAGCTTCCGTTCGCAGTTCAAGATCCTGCGCAGCCCGCTGATGCTCGGCCATATCTTGTTGTCGATTCTGGTGTTCAGCGGCATGTTCACCGCTTACACCTACCTTGCTGACATCCTCGAACGACTTGCCGGTTTCAACGGCACCGTGGTCGGTTGGTGCCTGATGGCGTTTGGCGCAGTCGGGCTGATCGGCAACTCGCTCGGTGGGCGAGCGGTGGATCGGCATCCGCTGGGGGCGTCGGTGTTGTTCTGTGCGTTCATGATCGCCGGCATGGTTTCGCTGGTGCCGAACATTCATTCGCCAGTGGGTCTGGCGGTGGCGATGGGCATCTGGGGCGTGACTCAGGCGGCGCTGTTCCTGGTCAGCCATGTGCGCCTGATGAAAGCCGCGCCGGAAGCGCCGGCCTTCGCCGCGTCGCTGAACATCGCCGGGGCCAATCTCGGCATCGGCCTGGGCGCGATGGTCGGCGGCCGGGTGATCGACAGCGCCGGTCTTGGCTTTCTCGGCTTTGCCGCTGCCGGCTTCATTTTGCTTTCGGTGTTCCTCGCCATGGTGCTGATGACGCTCAAACCACGGGAAGTCTGCGCTTCATAACCCGGTAAACAGCTCGCGTCGGGCACCCTCGGTAATCGCTACGATGCCAGGGTGCTTGACCTTGCGCTCCACCGAAATGGCATAGAACGACTCGCTCACCGCGTCGGTCTGGCCGATCAACTCGACGCCGTACTGGCGCTTCACTTCCTCGGCAATCACGCTCGGGCCGATAAAGATCCCGCTGCCGGATTGGCCGAAGGCCTGCATCAAAGCACTGTCATCGAACTCGCCGACAATCTGCGGCTGGATCTGCTGTTCGGCGAACCAGCGCTGCAAACGGCTGCGCACCACGGTTTCCGCGCCGGGAATCAGCAGCGGTGCGCCGTGCAGGCTGCGCGGGAAATCCTGGCCATACTGCGCGGCGAGTTCGGCGGTGGCGAAAAAACTGATCCCGCATTCACCGAGCTTCTGGCTGTAGCCTTTGATGTCCAGATGCGAAGGCATCGGGCTGTCGGAAATAACCAGATCCAGACGCTGAATGGCCAGATCGGCGAGCAGGCGCTCGAGTTTGTCCTCGCGGCAGGTGATGCGCAGCGGCTCGCTCAATTCCATGGTCGGCGCGATCAGGCGATAAACAATGGATTTGGGCACCACGTCGGCCACGCCGACGCGAAAGAGGATCTGCTGCTCGTTGGGCTGCGCACGCAGCATCAGCTCCAGCTCGCCGCCCAACTGAAACATCTGCTCAGCGTAGGGCAGGGCCTGGCGCCCGGCTTCGGTGAGCTCCAACTGGCGGCCAACCCGGCGAAACAAGTCCACGCCATAGGTTTGTTCAAGCAGTGAGATCTGTCCGCTGATGGTCTGTGGCGTCAGGTTCAGCTGCTCGCAGGCGCGGACGATGCTGCCGGTTTTGGCTACAACCCAGAAGTAATGCAGTTGTCGGTAATTGAGCATATCGGTCGCCACTTCGTGAAAACCGAAGTATAGCCGCTAAAAATACGAATTTTCCTGAAGTGTTCATCTCCCTAGAATGCCCAGCCATCGACGGCCGGTGTGTGCGCCTGTCTGTTCATTCGAAGGAAACCTTATGAAATACACATTTCCCGCAGTGATGTTTGCGTCTTTACTGGTTCTGGCCGGTTGTGATCAGGCGGAAAAAAGCGCCCAGCAACTGATGGGCGCGGCGGCTGAAACTGCCAAGCAAGCGATTGACGACACCCATAAAGCCGCTGAGCAAGCGCTCAGTGATGCCACCGGTGGTTTGATCGAGAAAAAAGAAACACCGGAAAAACAAGCGGAAGAATCCGAATCTTCCTCCAAGACCATCTAAACCGTCTTACACAGAGTCAGGACTGACCCATGGAATATCTGTTAGAACTCGCCGCCAGCCCCACCGCTTGGGTTGCTTTGGCCACACTGGTGGTAATGGAAATCGTGCTTGGCATCGATAACCTGATCTTTATTTCGATCCTGACCAACAAGCTGCCCGAACAGCATCGGCAGAAGGCGCGCCGTATCGGTATCGGCATGGCCCTGATTCTGCGTCTGGCGTTGTTGAGCACCATCGCATTCATCGTGCAGTTGACCGAGCCTGTGATCGAAATCCTTGGCCAGGCGTTCTCCTGGAAGGACATGATCCTGATCGCCGGTGGCCTGTTCCTGGTGTGGAAAGCCACGACCGAGATCCATCACAGCATGGACCCGTCGCCGGAAGACCCGAAAACAGCGACTTCGACCGTAACGCTTGGTTTTGCCGCAGCTATCGGTCAGATCCTGATGCTCGACATGGTGTTCTCGATCGACAGCATCATTACCGCTGTCGGCATGACCGAACACTTGCCGATCATGATCATCGCGGTGGTGGTGTCGGTGCTGGTGATGCTGCTCGCGGCTGATCCGCTGGCCAAGTTCATCAACGATAACCCGACGGTGGTCATGCTGGCGCTGGGCTTCCTGATCATGATCGGCATGACGCTGATCGCCGAAGGCTTCGGCGCCCACGTACCGAAAGGCTATGTGTACGCGGCCATGGCGTTCTCGGCGGGCATTGAGGTGTTGAACATGCTGTCGCGCCGGGCGAAGCAGAAGAAGGTTGCTCAGCAGGCGTAATTGCTGAGAACACAAAAAACCGCCTGGGCTGGTTGAGCTCAGGCGGTTTTTTTATTCACCTTTTGCTGAGTTGTCGAGAGCTTGGTGCTGCTGAGCGCTCGCATGAGGGGAAGACCTTGTTGGTCTTCAATGCGCAGCAATGTGCCGCACTGGGTGCTTCTCTGTCTTCTCAACCGGCATCGTCTGCACCGGATGATGATGGCGTCGCGAAATCCGCAGCACGCCCCACAACATGGCAGTCGCCACGGCCAGCCAGCCGGCTATCAACATCACGATGGTCATGGTCAGGCTCATTGGTGCCTCCTCTTCGCCCTGCATCGGGCGCCCGCTTTTCGCAATTCGCTCTATTTCAGTGACAGTCTAGTCAATGGGGTGTTTCAAGCTATTGACCAAAGGTCGTTAGTCACCAATCAGTTTGCTCTATGCAATCGCAGAGTCTGCGGTTTAAGGCTATACCGCAGGCGGGTGCGGCTCTATGATCGCTGGCGTTGCCGGAACACGATGACCGGCGTCTGGAAGAGAGTGATTGATGGTGCAGGTATTTTCTCGAGTGCGCGGAGCGTTGCTTGCCGGCGTTTGCGCGGTGGTGCTGAGCGGATGCGCGGGCAACGTGGCCCCGGAAGTCAAGCGCTTGCCGGAGCGGGTTGAGCTCAGTGGCACCTTCTATCGTGGCGAAGCCAACCAGAGTGGGCCGCAGGTACTCGCCAGTCTGCTGTCGCAACAAGGCATCGTCATCACCCCAGGCCTTCTGGAAAAACCGCTGCACTTGCCGGGCGCTGAGGACAAGCTGCAGCAGAACATGCAGAACCTCGCCCGCGAGTACGGTCTGGTGGTTTATCCGCTCGACAGCAAGCTGCCGGCCTTGCTGACCCAGGTCGCAGCGGGCTACCCGGTCATGGTGCGTTTCAGTGAAGGTTCGGCATTCTGGGCCGAGCCGCGTTACGCGATCCTGTCCGGCTACGATCGCAATAAACAGAAGGTCCTGCTGCGCGCCGGCATGAACCGTCGGCAGTTGATGGATTTCGCCAGCTTTCAAGCAGCGCTCGAAAAGGCCGGTGGCTGGGCGATCCTGATTCAGAAACCGTCGCAGATCCCGGCAGCCGTCGACCGCTCCCGTTGGCTGAAAGCCGCCGATGAACTGGCCCAGGCCGGTGAAGAAAACGCTGCGGCGCAGGCGCGAAAGGCTCTGGCAGCGCAATAAACCTCCGTTCGTCATCTGCCGGGCACGACTGCGCCCGGCCAGCCTCTGAAGATTAATGCCCGTGCTTCGCGGGTGAATCAAGGAGGCAACATGGCAGATTCCCCAAACCCGAAAGGCCCGCACTCGTCCGAACATTCCTCGGGTGATGATCTGGGATTCGATCCGGATTCGCCGGACCTTGACGATCCGCAAGTCGATCCGGTCGGTCCGGCTAAAGCGCCGCTGGATGTCGAGCCCGGTGAAGATCCGAAGAAACCGGCCAAGCCCTATGATCCGTTAGCCGATCTGAAACCTTGATGTGAGGTGCGTATGAGTACCGATTCAAGCTTCGATGACCACAAACCTGACAGCGTGCCGACCACGCCGGAGCCTGAGGTTGATCCGGTGCTGGACCCGGACAGCCCGATGCGTGACCCGCTGGCCCGGCCCAATGTGCTGACGCCGGAGGTTTCGCCAGAGCCGAGCTCGGGCGATGGCATCCCCGATGACGACAAGATGCCGCTGCCCAACGACTGATGCGCAGACGAAAAAAAGCCCCGAAGATTCGGGGCTTTTTCATGAACGCTGGATTTACTTGGCCGCCTCAACCACGCCGCTCTGACGGCTCTTGAGGTTCTTGTCGGCTTTGTATTGCTGTGCCACCGCAGGAACACTGGCGCTGCGCCCGGTTTCCACCCAGCTGCGGATGCGGCTGGCATCGGCAAAATGCGTGTATTTGCCAAACGCATCGAGAATCACCAGGGCGACCGGACGGTTGCCCATCTTCGTCACCAGCACCAGGCAATGGCCGGCCGGGTTGGTGAAGCCGGTCTTGGTGATCTTGATGTCCCAATCGGCCTTATTGACCAAGTGGTCGGTATTGCGGAAGCCCAGGGTGTAGTTGGGCTTGCGGAACGCCACGGTTTTTTCCTTGGTGGTGGTCAGTTGCACCAGAAGCGGTTGCTTGTGCGCAGCCACCAGCAGTTTGCTCAGGTCGCGGGCGGTGGAAACGTTGCGCTCCGACAAGCCGGTCGGCTCGACAAAGTGCGTGCTGGTCATGCCCAGCGCCTTGGCCTTGGCGTTCATTGCCGCGATAAAAGCAGCGTAGCCGCCCGGATAGTGATGGGCGAGGCTGGCGGCAGCGCGGTTTTCCGAGGACATCAAGGCGATCAGCAGCATCTCGCGGCGCGGCAGCTCACTCTTGAGTTTGACCCGGGAGAACACGCCCTTCATTTCCGGAGTGTTCCTGATGTCGACATCGATCCATTCGTCCATGTTCTGTCGAGCTTCTACCACGACCAGGCCCGTCATCAACTTGCTGACGGAAGCGATCGGCACGATCACGTCAGGGTTGCTGGAATAGATGACTTTATTGGTCTGCATATCCATAAGCAGGGCGCTGCCGGACGCGATCTTCAAAGTCGAAGCGTCACGTGGGACAGCGGTGGTTTCCGCAGCGTTGATCGTTGGCGTGATGAATGTGCCTGTAACAGCAAACAACAGGCTCAGAATCGAGAGACGAATTTTCACGCGGGCGAACTCTAAAAGGTTGGATATACCGTTAGTTTGTAACGGGTTATTTCTTAAAACCGGCGCATTTTAGGAGTATGGCTGAAGAACTGTCGATGGTTGTTTGTAAGACCTGAAAATCTCGTGAAAAGGCCTGTTAAAAGAGCGGTTTCCGGCGAACGGTTGAAGTTTTTTCTCAGGCATTAAAAACCCCGCACGAGTCGGGGTTCTGATGCGGCGGAAAAAACCGGTCAGACGTGCAGGGTTTCTGCCGCGTAGAGGGTGTTTTCCAGCAGGCAGGCGCGGGTCATCGGGCCGACGCCGCCCGGTACCGGAGTGATCCAGCCAGCGCGGGGCAGGGCGGTTTCGTAGACGACGTCACCGACCAGTTTGCCGTCTTCCTGACGGTTGATGCCGACGTCGATCACGATCGCGCCTTCCTTGATCCACTCGCCTTTGACCAGGCCCGGTTTGCCGGCGGCAACGACTACCAGATCGGCACGACCGACGTGACCGGCCAGGTCCTTGGTGAAGCGGTGAGTGACAGTGACGGTGCAGCCGGCCAGCAGCAGCTCCATAGCCATCGGGCGACCGACGATATTCGAGGCGCCCACGACTACCGCGTCCATCCCGTAAAGATCAGCACCAGTGCTTTCCAGCAAGGTCATGATGCCTTTCGGGGTGCAGGGGCGCAGGAGCGGGATGCGCTGGGCCAGGCGACCGACGTTGTACGGGTGGAAGCCGTCGACGTCTTTGTCCGGGCGGATGCGTTCCAGCAGCTTGGACGCATCGAGGTGTTCGGGCAGAGGCAACTGCAGGAGCACGCCGTCGATGGCCGGATCGTCATTAAGGCGATCGATCAGATCGGTCAGGGCTTCCTGAGTGGTGTCGGAGGGCAGGTCGTAGGCTTGAGAGAGGAAGCCAACCTCTTCACAGTCTTTACGCTTGTGCGAGACATAAACCTGAGAGGCAGGATCGCTGCCGACCAGGATCACCGCGAGGCCGGGGGTGCGCAGGCCTTGCTGGCGACGCTCGGCAACTCGTTGGGCGATCTGCTGGCGCAGGCTGGCGGCGATCGATTTGCCGTCGATTAGTTGTGCAGTCATTGCGCGTGATTAACCATCGAGAGGGGAAAAAATGAGAACGCATTCTCGCATGTCGAGCGGTGAGGGCAAAGGCGCTTGGTCAGCAAATTCCTCTAACTCCTTTAATTAAATGAATTTTTTTCAAAAAGGATTTGACGACCTTTGGAGCCCTCTATACTATTCGTCGCACTTGTCGGGCACAGCCTAGCACTGGTTAAGAAGGTGGAGCGGAATCAAGGTTCTGCGACGCTGGAAAGCACTTAGTTTGTAGTCCTTTAAGAGTGCAGATTAACAAGGCGCCCGTAGCTCAGCTGGATAGAGCATCCGCCTTCTAAGCGGATGGTCGCAGGTTCGAGTCCTGCCGGGTGCGCCATTAGGCAGCTTTGGCACAAGTAACGCGATATGGTGGGCGTAGCTCAGTTGGTAGAGCACGGGATTGTGACTCCCGTTGTCGT
>NZ_RCNZ01000098.1:0-36409 GCF_004307525.1 Pseudomonas sp. Sample_21
CAAAATGCACATTCGGTGTGTTATCCACAAGCTTCTTCAAGCGCTGGTTGAACGCGCGGCTCACCGCATATTGCCCACCGGACACCGTGCGGAATTGCGCCGTCAACACCACGCCGTTCAAGTCCATCTTGTCCACGCCAAACACATCCAGCGGCCCTTGCAGGTTGTACTTGAGGAACGGGTCTTCGCGGATCGAATCACCGGCCTCGCGAATCAGCTCGATGGCTCTGTCGACATCGGTGTCGTAGGTGAACTGCACCGAGAAGAATGCGAAGGCGAACTGGCGTGATTGGTTGGTCACAGCCTTGATCTGGCCGAACGGCACTGAATGCACAAAACCCTTGCCGTCGCGCAGGCGCAAGGTGCGAATGGTCAGGCCTTCCACCGTGCCAGCGTGGCCGGAATCGAGCACCACCCAGTCGCCGATCGACAGGGTGTCTTCGATGATGATGAACAACCCGGTGATGACGTCCTGCACCAGTTGCTGCGAACCGAAACCGATCGCCAGACCGACCACGCCCGCACCGGCCAGTAGCGGCGCGACGTTGATGCCGAGGTTGGCCATGGTGGTAATCGCGCAGATCACCACGAGGATGATTTTGATCGCATTGCGCAGCAGCGGCAGGATGGTTTTCACCCGCGTGCTCGGCTGGCGTGCCGCACGTTTGCTCAGCGGCGGTTTCAGCGCTTCCTGAATCGCCGTGTCGAGCACCACCCACAGCAGCCACGTCACCAGGAAGATCAGACCGATGCTGCTCAAGGCATTGCTGATCGCCCGGCCGACCGTGCTGCTCTGGGCGAAATCGAGCAACGACACGCCCCAGATCCGCCCGAGAATATCGATGAAGACAATCGCCATGACGATGCGCAGCAAAGCATGCAACAGGCTGAGAAAGCGCTCCTTGTAGGCACTGCTGCGCTGGATCGCCTCGGCTTTGCGCGACTTGAACAGGTGCTGCAACACCGTGCTGAGAAACACCGTGGCGATCAGCAGCACAGTGGTGAACAAGGCACAGCGCAGGGCTTTCTGATTGTCCTCGCCGATGCCGATCAGACTGACCGCCGAGACCAGCACCATCAGCACGATCGGCCAGTACCACAGCCCGGAAAATATCCGCAGCGATTCCTGCAGCGACGGTTGTTTCAAACGCTGAGCGAGCGGGCGATTGCGGATCAGATGCGCCACCGGGCGGCGTAGGCGAATCACCAGCAAACCGAAAATCACCGAGGCGATCAGCCCGGTGAACACGGCGATGCTGCTGGTGATATTGCCGCCCAGTTGCCGGGCGATCTGCGGGCTGGTCAGGGCATCACTGAGGGCGGCAAGAAAGCCGATCAGGAACAGCGGGCGCGGGCAGTATTCACGGATGATTCGCGCGGCGGCGCGCTTGTGGCCGACATTGAACATCACCACCACGCACAACAACATCGATGTGGAGAAGATGCCGCTGCTGGTGGCGTAGGCCAGACACAGCGCCAGCGCACGGCCCACCGAAGCTTGCAGAAAATGGCTGACATACAGTGTCAGCGGCAGGCAGATCAGCGCCGGCAAGGTGTACGGCAGCACGTAGCCGAGCAGATCCTGACTGCGCTGACGGGTGCGCAACCAGCGGCCCTCACGCAGACGCTTGGCCAACAGACTGCCGAGCACGGTGAGCAGGGCGAAACTGCCCAGCCAAACTCCCGACAACGTGAGGAAATCCCCGGCCACGCTCCAGCCCGAGCGGTTTGACGGTTGCTTGACCAGCCTGTCGACCTCATCCGCCGCGCGGTCGGCGCGCAGCCGCCAGGCATCGACCAGGTGTTCGTTAAGGTCGAGTTTTTCCTGCACATCGTCGATGCTCGTACTGATCGCCCCGAGCAAACCACCCTGCACCAGCGGTTCCGGTTCGGCAGGTTTTTCCGCCGTATCGGCGGCGGCCGGAACGCCTGGTAGCGCGGCGGCTTGCGATGCGTTGACGCCGAAGCACAGCAGCGCTCCCAGCAGAATGGCGATCCTGAAATTGCGCAAAGCTCCGATCTCCCGTGGCTGACCCTGGTAAGGAACTGATCGGTAATTGCGCGGCAAGTTCAAGAGCCCCCTCACCCCAGCCCTCTCCCCCAGGAGAGGGAGCCGACCGAGTTGCATGACCAAAATCACCAACTGCACGTCTTGAGTCGAACTCAAGTCCTGAAGACCATGAAGATCTGCTCCCTTCCCCCTCGCCCCCTCGGGGGAGAGGGTTGGGGTGAGGGGGTAAGCTCTTGATCTTCGCTTCACCCGCGACCGTCCGTAACACCACCGAAACTTTCCCGCCCCCGCCGCAGTCATCACAGAACATCGGCAACACGAGGACTTTCTACGGGAGGATGGGATGGCGACGATTCACATCGGTATTTCAGGCTGGCGCTACGCCCCGTGGCGCGGGGATTTCTACCCGAAGGGACTGGCGCAGAAGCGCGAATTGCAGTTCGCCTCCCGCGCGGTCAACAGCATCGAAATCAATGGATCGTTCTACGCCCTGCAACGCCCCGAACGTTACGCCCAGTGGTACGCCGAAACCCCTGATGACTTCGTGTTCAGCGTCAAGGCACCGCGCTTCATCACCCACGTGCGCCGTTTGCGCGAAATCGAAAAACCGCTGGCGAATTTCTTTGCCTCGGGCGTGTTGGAGCTGAAGGAAAAACTCGGGCCGATCCTTTGGCAGTTTCCGCCAAACTTCAAATTCGACGCCGAGCGTTTCGACCAGTTTCTCGCGCAACTGCCCCACGACACCCAAGCCGCAGCCGCCCTCGCCCGCCAGCACGATTCGCATCTGCCCGGCCACGCCAGCGTCAAAGCCTGGAGCAAAAAGCCGTTGCGCCATGCTGTGGAAATTCGTCACGAGAGCTTTGTCGACCCGGAGTTCGTGCGCTTGCTCAAGCGCCACAACACCGCACTTGTCGTCGCCGATACCGCCGGCAAATGGCCGTACCGCGAAGACCTCACCAGCGACTTTGTCTATCTGCGCCTGCACGGCGCCGAAGAGCTCTACGCCAGCGGTTATTCCGAACAAGCGCTCAAGCGCTGGGCCGAGCGCATCGACGCCTGGCATCACGGTAAACAGCCAGAGGACGCCCACCTGATAGCGCCACGCCTGAAACCCCGCGCGCGCAAATCCCGCGAAGTGTTCTGCTACTTCGACAACGACATCAAAGTCCGCGCGCCCTACGACGCACGCAACCTCTTGCAGCGCTTCGACCTCGATAAAGACCTCGCCACGACTCCCGGGCAAGTTGCCGCAGAAGGAGTTCTGTCATGAGCATTCCCGAACCGGTCGGTTTCACCGACGAAGGCTCCGTGGTTGCGCCCTCGGTGCGCACTTTCACCGTACTGACGGTCAACACTCACAAGGGTTTCACTGCGCTGAACCGGCGTTTCATTCTGCCGGAGCTGCGTGAAGCGGTGCGCAGCGTCGCCGCCGACGTGGTGTTTCTGCAGGAAGTGCACGGCACGCACGAGCAGCATCCGAAACGCTACGACAACTGGCCGACGATGCCGCAATACGAATTTCTCGCCGACAGCCTCTGGCCGCAATTCGCCTACGGGCGCAACGCGGTGTATCCGGCGGGCGATCACGGCAATGCGCTGCTGTCGAAATTCCAGATCATCCGCCACGACAACCTCGATGTGTCGATCAGCGGCCATGAGAACCGCGGCCTGTTGCATTGCGTGCTGCGCCTGCCCGGAGACGGCACCGAAGTGCATGCGATCTGCGTGCATCTGGGCCTGCGCGAGAGCCACCGCAACGCGCAACTGGATCTGCTGATGCAACGTCTCGCCGAATTGCCCGCCGATGCCCCGGTGATCGTCGCTGGCGATTTCAACGACTGGCGCCAGCGTGCCGATGCGCAGCTCAAGCCCTGTGGCCTGCGCGAAGTGTTCGCCGAGCAGTACGGCAAACCCGCGCGCAGTTTTCCCGCGCGGCTGCCAGCGCTACGACTCGACCGCATCTACGTACGCAACCTCAAGGCCAGCCGGCCAAAAGTATTGACCAACCGGCCCTGGTCCCACCTTTCCGACCACGCACCGTTATCGGTGGAGATTGAACTATGAACAGTGCGCCACTGGAAAAATCCGCCGTCGACCCGGTCCCGCTGAATCCGCCGGTGCGCGAGCCCGGCCACGTTGACGTCGAGTATCAATGGCACAGCAATAACCGCGTAGAGCTGCTGGAGAACGGCGAGGAATATTTCCCCCGCGTGTTCGAAGCTATGCGCGCAGCCAAGAGCGAGATCCTGCTGGAGACTTTCATCGTTTTCGAAGACAAGGTCGGCGCCGAGTTGCAGCAGATCCTCATCGAAGCCGCCCAGCGCGGCGTGCGCACCACGGTCAGCCTCGACGGCTTCGGCTGTGGCGAGCTGAGCACCGGCTATCTGTCGGCCTTGAGCGATGCCGGCGTGCACTTGCAGATCTTCGATCCGGCGCCGAAGCACCTAGGCATCCGCACCAACTGGTTCCGCCGCTTGCACCGCAAGATCGTGGTGGTCGACGGCTTGATCGCGTTCATCGGCGGGATCAACTTTTCCGGCGATCACCTGGCCGACTTCGGCCCTGAAGCCAAGCAGGATTATTCGGTGGAGATCCAGGGCCCGGTGGTCGCCGATATCCATCACTTCGCCTTGCTGCAAAGCGGTCGTCCCGGACGCGCGCGGTTCTGGTGGCAGCGCCGGCGCCAGCGTCTGGAGGAAATGGCCTTCACCGACCACGACGGCCAGGTGCGCCTGGTGTTCCGCGATAACGATCAACACAACACCGATATCGAAGACGTGTATTTGCAGGTGCTGCGCAAGGCCAAGCGCCGGGTAATCATCGCCAACGCCTACTTCTTTCCCGGCTACCGTTTGCTGCGCGAAATCCGCAACGCCGCCCGCCGTGGCGTCGAGGTGCGGCTGATCCTGCAGGGCCAGCCGGACATGCTCGTAGCCAAACTGGCAGCGCGCATGACCTACGATTATCTGCTGCGTGCCGGCGTGCAGATTCACGAATACTGCCAGCGCCCGCTGCACGGCAAGGTCGCGCTGGTCGACGATGACTGGAGCACCGTCGGCTCGAGCAATCTCGACCCGCTGAGCCTGTCACTGAACCTGGAAGCCAACGTGCTGATCCGCGATCGAGCGTTCAATCAGCACCTGTACGAGCGCCTCGAAGACCTCAGCCAGAACCACTGCAAAGCCATGGACGCCAAGCTGTTGCCGCGTGGGCGCATCTGGCACATGACCGTGGGCTTTCTGGTGTTCCACTTCCTGCGGCACTTCCCGGCCATGGCCGGTTGGCTGCCGGCGCATAAACCGCGTCTGAAGCCTTTCCGAGGTGCGCGTCCATGAGTCATTCCGAAGTGCACTCCGATAGCCATTCGGCACAAGCGGCGCCGTCGAAATGGAGCCGCTGGAAACGTCCGCTGACCATCCTGTTTTTCCTCGCGCTGATCGTCCTGCTGACGATGTTCGCCACCCGCATCGAATGGGCCGAGGTGCTGGAGACCCTCGCCGATTTCAAGGTGCGCACGCTGATCATCGCCGCCAGCCTGACCCTGCTGAGTTTTCTGGTGTACGCCAGTTTCGACCTGATCGGCCGCACCTACATTCGTCAGGACCTGACCTGGAAGCAGATCCTGCCGGTGGGCATCATCAGCTACGCCTTCAACCTCAATCTCAGCGCCTGGGTCGGCGGGATCGCCATGCGCTATCGCCTGTATTCGCGGCTGGGCGTGAGCAAAGGCAACATCGCCAAGATTCTCGGCCTGAGCCTGGCAACCAACTGGTTCGGCTACATGACCATCGCTGGCGTAGTGTTCAGCAGCGGTCTGGTGACGATGCCACCGGGCTGGAAACTCAGCAGTTCGGCCTTGCAACTGGTCGGTGTGTTATTGCTGCTGGTCAGCGCCGGCTATCTGGCGGCGTGTCAGTTTTCCAAGCGCCGCGAGTGGTCGATTCGCGGCGTGGAAATCAACCTGCCGTCGCTGCGCATGGCGGTGTTGCAATTGCTTTTGGGCGCGCTGAACTGGTCGCTGATGGCGGCGGTGATCTTCACTCTGCTGCCGAGCAAACTGGATTATCCGCTGGTGCTTGGGGTGCTGTTGATCAGCGCGATTGCCGGGGTCATAACGCACATTCCGGCGGGGCTGGGTGTGCTGGAGGCGGTGTTCGTGGCGTTGCTGCAGCATGAGGCATCGCGCGGCAGTCTGGTCGCGGGATTGCTGGCGTATCGGGCGATTTATTTTCTTCTGCCGCTGTTGATTACGGTGGTGATGTATCTAGTGGTGGAAGCCAAGGCCAAGGCGTTGCGCATCGAGAAGAAACCTTCCTGACCATGCATTGCTGCTGATGGCCCTTTCGCGAGCAGGCTCGCTCCCACATTTGAAATGCGCTCAACCTGTGGGAGCGAGCCTGCTCGCGAAGGGGCCGGTACACGCGACAGATCATCTGGATTGGATAATGCTCAACCGTTCCCCCACCACCATCTCGGTAATCCAGTCCACCAGAATCGAGGTGTAGGCCTGCTGCGACACCGGGTCACTCAACGCGTGATCCGCGCCATCGATGATCCGGTGGGTCAACGAGTGGGTCTGCTGACACGCGGCGCGGTAACTCATGATCGTCGCGTGGGGCACGAAATCGTCGGTTTCCGATTCCACCAACAGCACGTCACCCGTGAATTGCGAACAGGCATGCAGGGCGCGATTGCTGTCGGCGCGCACCAGCGTGCCGCGATAATCGCGCAGGTCGGCCTTGTCCAGATCGCGTTTGGGCGTGTGCCATTGCTCGTCGCGGTACAGCGCCGGCACGCGCAGCGCCAGCCAGCGCACCGGGCGCAATGACGTCAGGATCGAGGCCAGATAACCGCCATAACTGGTGCCGACCACGGCGATCGCCGAGGTATCCAGCGCCGGGTGCGCCAGCAGGCGATCGTAGGCCGCCAACAAGTCACGCAAATTGTCTTCACGGGTCACGCGGGTCAGCGGGATTCCGGTGCCGCCGGTATGCCCGCGCAGGTCGAAAGTCAGGCATACGCAACCCAGGCCGGCGATGCCTTTGGCCCGTTCCAGATCACGTTCCTGACTGCCGCCCCAACCGTGAACAAACAACACCCCCGGGACTTTCGATTTGGGACTGAGGAAAGTCCCGCTCATCTGTTCGTCATCAATGTCGATTTGAATGCTTTCGCTTCTAGCCGTCATAGGATTTGACCGTCACATATTTGATAAGAAACCCGCTGTTTTCCGCCGGGCCGCGATAGACCTCGATGGCGTCCGCCGGCAGCGCCTGATCGGTATAGGTTTCCACCGACGACACGCGAATCGCGCGCATCTGTGGATCGTTGACGAAGCTTTGCAGCGCCGCCACTTCGGCGCTGCTGGCACCGCCCATGCGCCAGGATTGTTCGAGCACGCCGCTGCGCGGGTTGCAGCTGGCGTCGAGGCCTTGGGCGATATCGTAATTGCGCCGCGAGGCGAAAAAGCGCGGGTAGGCTTCGTTGGCGGCGCTGTCGAAGACCTGTGCCTGCTCAATGGCCAGACGCACATCGTCAGGCAGATCCAGCGCGAGCAATTGGTCATAGCCGCCCTGCACCACCAGCAGATTCGAACCGCCGTAGACCTCTTCGCCCTGGCCGTCCTCGGTCAAGTATTGATCACCGCAATAGCTCAACACTTTGCCGCCGATGAACGACTGGCCGACGCTGTGGGTGACGACGTTGCTCAAGTCCTGCTCCAGCACTACGCCGTTCTTGAACAGATTTTGCGCCTCGGGCCGCGCGAGGATCTCATCGAACGCGTCGAGGCTTTTGATCACTTCCTGACCGCGACCGGCGCAAGCGTGAACCGGCTTCAAGCGAATCGGCCCGGCGTACAGCAGATGTTCGGCGGCGGGCCGTGCATCTTCCAGGGCAAATACGCTGAGACCGTCGAGCACAACGTTGCGCACCCGCTCCGAAAACAGCGGCGACCAGCCCTGCGGCGCGTGCGCCAGATGACTGCGCAAACCGTGGCTGATGGCTTTGGTGCAGATGAAATCGTATTCGACGTAACCGCCCCACAAGTCATCGGGGCCGTTGATGCCAAGCGCTTGCGCGTGGGCGGCGCCGACGATTGTCTGCGTCGGCAGCAGATAGAGGTCGCGGCTCGAATATTTGGCCGGGTCGTAACTGCCGCCGAACTTGCAACCGAGAATCTGCGCCAACCAGCGCGCCAGAGCCTTGTTGGTCTCGACTTCATGTTGCGGCGCCTCGGCACGCACCGAATGGGCAACGACGATTTTGTTGCTGGGTGTCGGGGTCATGCGTTCCCCTTTTATCAGTCGATGGGTTCTCAAAGGAAATTGCAGAGATCAGGCCAAACAACGATCCCGCCGAACCGCCCGATAATCGGGAGTTTGCCGTGAATGTGCTGGCATGAGGCCTGTTTCAAACTGCACGACGGCGCGCAAAACTCCGGCAAATTGCACGATCTGTCATCCTGCCGCGATCATTGTGGGAGCGAGCCTGCTCGCGAAAGCGTAGTGTCAGCCGACTACAACTCTGTAGATCCAGCGCCTTCGCGAGCAGGCTCGCTCCCACATTAGTTCATCGTCGTTCTGGGAGCGGGATTCACACCAAACCGCCCCCGGTACTCACTCGGCCCCAACCCGGTAATCTTCTTGAAAATCGCACGAAACGCGCCCGGATCCTGATAGCCCACCGTCCAGGCAATATGGTCGATCGTGCCATTGGTGAACTCGAGCATTTCTCGCGCTTTGCCAACCCGAAGGTGCTGGCAATATTCGGTCGGTTTCAAGCCTGTAGCGGCGCGGAATCGGCGCAGGAAAGTGCGTTCTTCAAGGCCCGCGCGCTCGGCCATCGCGTTCAGCGAAACATCCGTCGCCCCGGTGCTTTGCAGCCAGTGCTGGACCTTGAGAATCGACGCGTCGCCATGGCTGAGGATCGGCGCGAAATTGCTCCCGCATTTACTGGCGCTGTCGCTGTGTTCCATCACCAGAAAACGCGCGGTCGCGGTGGCGATGCTCGGGCCGAGCAAGCGATCGACCAGGCGCAGTCCCAGTTCCGACCAGGCCATCAGCCCGGCCGTGGTGATCAGGTCGCCGTCGTCGACAATCGGCGTGTCGGCCTTCAGTTTGATCTTCGGGTAACGCTCGGCAAACGCCTGGGCCGAGGTCCAGTGGGTGGTGGCGCTGCGACCGTCGAGCAAGCCGCTTTCAGCGAGCATCAACGAGCCCACACAAACACCACCGAGGGTCGCGCCGTGTGCATGCTGATCGCGCAGCCATTGCGCAAGACTCGCGGTCATCTGCGCCGCATCGAACCCGCCGAGAGACGGCGGAATCAGCACGGCAAGCAAAACGTCCTCGTCGCCCGGATGACTGTCGTAAACCCGCGTCGGCAACTGCTCGCCCTCGACCTGCCAGTGACTGACCCGCAGCAAGGGCAATTGCACAGCCTGATACTCGGCGGCAATGCGGTTGGCCACCGCGAACAGGTCGGTCAGACCGTGCACCGCCGCCAGTTGCGCGCCGGGGTAAATCAGCACGCCCAGTTCAGCGGTGGCGGCTCTTTGTGCAGCCATTGTCAGTTTTCCCCCGTCTATTGTCGGTGCGGCCAATCCTCGAATTCTCGGCAAGCGCCAATACTGAGACCACACCCAATCACTGCCTCGAGGACAATCCCATGGCCAAGCAAGCGCTCATCGTAGTCGATATCCAGAACGACTACTTCCCCCAAGGCAAGTGGCCGCTGGTCGGCGCCGACGCCGCTGCGGACAACGCCGCACGGCTGATCGCAGCCTTTCGCGCAGCGGGCGATCCGGTGGTGCACATTCGGCATGAATTCACTTCCGACGAGGCACCGTTTTTCACTCCCGGCTCCGAGGGCGCGAAACTGCATCCGAAAGTGCTCAACCATGCCGATGAGCCGGTGGTGCTCAAGCACTTCGTCAACTCGTTCCGTGAAACCGAACTGAAAGCGGTGCTCGACGAACACGGCATCACCGACCTGGTGGTGGTCGGCAGCATGAGCCATATGTGCGTCGATGGCATCACCCGCGCGGCGGCGGACATGGGTTACAGCGTGACCGTGATTCACGATGCCTGCGCCAGCCGTGACCTGGAATTCAACGGCCTGACGGTGCCCGCCGCTCATGTGCACGCAGCATTCATGTCGGCGCTGGGTTTTGCCTACGCCAGCGTGGTATCGACTGAGCAGTTCCTGCACAGCAACGCCTAGCAACAACTGCGCAATCCCCTGGCCCGCCCCGTTGCGGGCCTTTTTGCGTCTGTCATGAAAATCTCACGCGTGAGTCATTGATGGCACTTTGCATTGGTTGTAGTGTGGCCCACGCGTGAGACGCTCATAACCGGATTCCAGCCATGACAAGCCGCACTCGGACGACTGCCGCAGCCAGCCCCAAGGGCGAGCGTGGCAAGACGTCGGCGAAAAAACCATCAAGCTTCTACATGAAGCAGATGCGCGCAGGCCTGGCCGCCGCCGGTTATGTGAAACACGAAACTTGGGTGCTTCCGGAAAACCGAAGCTTGCTCAAGCAAATGGAGCAACAGCTACGCCAACCGATTCTGGCTGGCTCTTTCATGTCGGAGAAATACATGAGCGCAGGCAACAACTGGACCATCGACAGCCTCTTCAATGCCCTCAAGGCGCTGGACGAGGTGGCTTCCCAAGAGATTTCGCTGTCCCTGATCCAGAGCTCCGAGCCGAGCATCAAGCTGGAAATGAACGAATTCGGCGGTCTGCCGATTCACATCGCCCTGGCCGGCCAGCAGATCATCGTCGACACCGTGCTGGTGGACATCGATTCGATCAGCAACGTCCAGGCGTTCAACGATGCCGTGCTGCGCAGCCGCGAGATGTTCCCGCTGTCGTCGATCGGGATCGAGTCGATGCCGAACGGGCAGACCGTCTACAACATGTTCGGCGCCCTCAGTGCTGATTCGAGCCTGACCAACGTCGTCACCGAGGTGAAAACCCTGGTCGACAACGTGCAGCGCGCCAGCGAAGCCTTCGAACACTTCTTCAAGTAATCAACAGGGAATATCCAATGACTCAGTCCATCTGGAGCAAGTTGTTCACCGCACTGCGCGGCGGCGCCAATGAAGTTGGCGAAGCCATCGCCGACCAGCAGGCACTGCGCATCCTCGATCAGGAAATCCGCGACGCCGACACCGCGCTGTCCAATGCTCGCCGCGAACTGGTGACGATCATGGCCAAGCACAAACTGGCCGCCGACCGCGTCAGCGAATACGACGCCAAGATCAAGGACCTCGAAGCCAAGGCTGTAGCCGCGTTGAATGCCGGCCGTGAAGACCTGGCGCTGGAAGTGGCCGAAGCGATTTCGACCCTGACCAACGACCTCGCTGCCGAGAAGAAGCTCAGCGATGAATTCGGCGCCTACGCCGACAACATGCGCAAAGACATCAGCAAAGCCGAATCGCGAATCAAGAGCCTGCGCCAGCAAGTGGACATGGCCAAGGCCCGCGACAGCGTGCAGAAAGCCCAGGTCAGCGCCTCGATTGCCAGCGGCGGCGCCAACGGCAAACTGGAAACTGCGGTCGGCACCCTGAACCGCCTGCAAGCCAAGCAGCAGCAACGCGCTGCCGAACTGAACGCCGCAGACGAACTGGCCGACGCCTCTACCGGCAACGACCTGGAACGCAAACTGCGCGACGCCGGCATCACGCCGAACGAAGGCAGCGCCAATGCGATCCTTGAGCGGCTGAAGCAGAAGTCCGCGCAGTAATGACTGAACGGTAACTTGTGGGAGCGAGCCTGCTCGCGAAAGCGTCGTGACAGTCTAAGAATCGAGTGACTGACACAACCCATTCGCGAGCAGGCTCGCTCCCACATGGTTTTGCGGCGTAATTGCCTCTGCTCGTTCACCGCTTCGCCCGTTACACTACCGCCACTTTTTCACCCCCGAACACCTCCACCCGCTTCAAGGAACGTACCCATGGGATGGTTTAAAGACTTGCTCGGCACCAGCAATTGGCAGGCCGCTGCGCCAACGAGCACCGGCGCCAGCGGTCCACTGGGCATGGCACAAGGCAAAGGCGTGCGCTTCGACACGACCCTGGCATTGCTGCTGGAAGGCTCGACGTCGGTGCGGGTGCCATTCGATCAAGCGGTGTGGAGCGCCGGTTGGGTCGATCTCGGCCAGTCCAACAAGCTGCACCGCTACTACATGAACGACGAGGATTTCTGGGTGCAGATCCACGTCACTGGCGATGATCAGGTCGAGTCGGTCACCCTGTTCAATTACCTCAGCTACGTGACGGTCAACAGTGACGCCGAACTGCAGCGTCTGGCCGGCCCGAACAGCCTGATCGGTCTGCCGACCTACCACCACGACGGTGTTGAATACACCCGTGAATGGGGCACCGAGTTACATCAGACCGAACTGGTGCCAATGACCGAACACGTGGTCAACCCGGACGAGTCCTACACCATCAAGCACCACGCCATGCTGTATGCCCGTGACACCGGCCTGACCGATCGCCGCGAACTGCTGCTGTTCTCCGTCGAACAGGACGAAGAAGGCACCGTCAGCCTGAGCACCTCGCTGGGCATCTCGCTGTACACGACTGATTTGAGCGCCATCTAAAAAAGGAAGTTTTTCATGCTGGAAGTCTTGGCCGTTTCCCTGAACAAAACCGCGCTGGTCGGTTTTGTCGTCTACCTGATCGGCGCCGTGTTGCTGTTCATGCTGTTTCAATTCGTCTACACGCGCATTACCGCGCACAAGGAATTCGAACTGATCCGTGCCGGCAACACTGCCGCCGCCATTGCTCTGTCCGGGGCGATCATCGGTTTCGCCATTCCGGCGAGCAACGTGATCGCCTACTCGGTCAACGTGCTCGACTTTGTCCTCTGGGCGGTCATCGCCGCCGTCGTGCAGCTGTTGGCGTTCGTTGCGACCGGGCTGGTGCTCAAGGGCACGTCCCAGCGCATCGCCAACGGCGAAGTCGCCGCCGGCATTTATGTCGCCGCCGTGGCGATCAGCGTCGGCATGCTCAATGCCGCGTGCATGACACCGTCCCACTGACCGGCAGGAAGCCTCTCGATGAAACGCAGCAAATACGTGCAATTGTCCCTCGCCGCGTCGGTGGCGATGGCGATTTCCGGTGAAGCAGCGGCGCTGGATCAGCCGCGCAACTTCCAAAGCGTTGAACAGTGTGTCGACGCCGAATTGGCCGCCGATCTCTGCTCCAGCGCCTACGTCGCCGCCCTGAACGAGCACCGGCGCATCGCCCCGGCCTACAGCGACAAGGCCAAGTGCGACGCAGACTTTGCCGCTGGCTGGTGTCAGAAAAATTCCGATGGCCGTTTCGTGCCGAAACTCGGCGGCTTTAAAGTGCCGGGCGATGCCGAGACGCCGCAGGATCTCGATGCCATCGCCAATTCGCAAATGCCGGCGGGGGACACCACGAGCAGCAGCAGCGCCAGCCACGGCGGCTCGCACTATTCCGGTGGCTCAGGTGGCGGCGGCAATGGCTGGCTGACCGGCTGGCTGATCGGCAACGCAATGAGCAACAACGCCGAACGCACCGTTTACCGTGATCGCGAAACGCGCCAGCCGTACAACACCTCAACGCAGTACCGCCGAGCTGACACAACCTCGCGCAGCCAGTCGGATTACGAGAGCAGCAAGAGCAAACCGGTGAACGTTGCGTCGTCGACTTCGCGCGGCGGCTTCGGCAGCCAGTCCAGCGCCCGCAGCGGTTGGGGTGGCTGGGGCAGCAGTTCCGGACGCTCGAGCAGCTGACATGAAAAAGATCCACTGCGCCGAGCGCCCCGACTGGAAACACACCGCCGAAAGCCTCGGTTTCCTGTTCCACACCATCGACGACGAACCGTACTGGGACGAAAGCGCCTACTACCAGTTCAGCCTGGCGCAGATCGAAAACGATCTGGAAGACCCGACCACCGAACTGCACGAGATGTGCATGGACCTGGTGGATCGCGTGGTCGACAGCGAGGAGTTGCTTGATCGCCTCAGCATCCCGGCGGCGTACTACGACATGATCCGCACCTCCTGGCGCGAGGGTCATCCGCATCTGTACGGTCGCATGGACTTTTCCTACAGCGGCAACGGGCCGGCGAAACTGTTGGAGCTCAACTACGACACGCCGACCAGCCTTTATGAGGCGGCGGCGTTTCAGTGGGGCTGGCTGGAACAATGCATCGAGCGTGGCACGCTGCCGCCGCATGCTGACCAGTTCAACAGCATCGACACCAAGCTGCATCAGGCCTTCGCCGAGTTGCAGCTGAAGCGGCCGTTTTACTTTGCCTCGATGAAAGATTCGGTCGAAGACAAAGGCACCACCGACTACCTGCGGCTGATCGCGGAAAAGGTCGGCATCGAATCACGCCATATCGATATCGAAGACATCGGCCTGACGGCTGAGGGTCGTTTCGTCGATCTGCAGGATCGCTGGATCCCGCACCTGTTCAAGCTGCACGCCTGGGAATTCATCTTCCACGAACCGTTCGGCGCGGCGATCGCCGAATGCGATACGCAGTTTTTCGAGCCGGCGTGGAAGGCGATCCTGTCCAACAAAGGTGCGCTGCCGCTGCTGTGGGAATTGCACAAGGGACATCCGAATCTGCTCGCTGCGCACCTTGATCCGAATCCGCAAAGTGCCGTACCGAAGGGCTGGGTGCGCAAGCCGTACTTTTCCCGCGAAGGTGCCAACATCGAACTGCAAACAGTGGAAGGTCTGATCGTCAAAGAGGACGGGCCTTACACCGATGCGCCGTTCATCCTGCAGGAGTTCGCGCCGCTGCCGAAGTTTGGCGACAGCTACACGCTGATTGGCTCGTGGGTGATTGGTGATGAGGCGGCAGGGATTGGTGTGCGTGAGGACAATAGTCTGATCACCAAGGACTCCAGTCGCTTCCTGCCGCATCTGATTCTGGATTAAGACGAAGTTACCTTGTGGGAGCGAGCCTGCTCGCGAAAGCGTCCTGCCAGTTACAGGTGCATCGACTGAACTGACGCATTCGCGAGCAGGCTCGCTCCCACAGGTAATCGAACATAACCGTAAATATTGCCTCACAAAAAAGGCCCGTCGTTTAAGCGACGGGCCCTTTTCATTCAAGACGGTTACAGCGGCAAATCAGAACGGAATATCGTCATCGAAGCTGTCGAAATCCGGAGCCGGTTGCGGTGCGGCCTGCTGAGGCGCCGGAGCCGAACGCTGCTGTGGAGCCGACTGCTGCGGGCGCGGTGCCTGCTGACGTGGCGCCTGCTGCTGGTAGTTGTTGCCGCCGCCTTGCTGATCGCCCTGTTGTGGACGGCCGCCGAGCAGTTGCATGGTGCCTTGCATGTCGACCACGATTTCAGTGGTGTAACGCTTGATGCCGTCCTTTTCCCACTCGCGGGTCTGCAGCTTGCCTTCGATGTACACCTGCGAACCCTTGCGCAGGTATTCACCGGCGATCTCGGCCACCTTGCCGAACATCGACACGCGGTGCCACTCGGTCTTCTCGACCTTCTGACCGGTCTGCTTGTCGGTCCATTGTTCGCTGGTGGCCAGACTCAGGTTGGTCACGGCGTTACCGTTAGGCAGGTAGCGAACTTCGGGATCCTGGCCGCAAGTGCCGACCAATATGACTTTGTTAACCCCACGGGCCATAACGTTCTCCTAAGCGTCGCACGCAGCCCCGGCCGGGTTGTTGACCAGGCGTTCGAGGGTGGTGCGATCCACTAATTCTTTGTCCAGTTTGATGTAAACAGCCGCCTCTTCGGCGACTATCACTGCATCTGTTACCCCTACCAGGGCCTTGAGGCGCTCGACCAGACCCGCTTCGCGGATCGCTTCGGGCGACAACGGCAAGCGCAGGCTCGTCACGTAGGGAGGTTCGCGCATGGTAACAGCAAAGGCCAGCCAAAGTG
Organism: Pseudomonas sp. Sample_21; assembly: GCF_004307525.1. NCBI lineage: Bacteria > Pseudomonadati > Pseudomonadota > Gammaproteobacteria > Pseudomonadales > Pseudomonadaceae > Pseudomonas > Pseudomonas sp. Sample_21. The sequence goes on from NZ_RCNZ01000098.1 coordinate 15,918, forward strand.
CAGCCAGCGCGGCGCATCCGAGGAACACAACCGACAGACCGCCATGCTGGAACAACCAGCCGCCGAGTATCCCGCCGAGTGCCGAACCGAGGAACTGGCTGGTGGAGTACACGCCCATGGCCGTGCCCTTGCCGCCTGCCGGTGAAACCTTGCTGATCAGCGACGGCAACGATGCCTCGAGCAGATTGAACGCGGTGAAAAACACCACCGTGCCGATCACCAGAGCACGCAGGCTGTCGCCGAACTGCCAGAAGAATAGTTCAGTCAGCATCAATGTCATGACGGCGCCGAGCAAAACTCGTTTCATTTTGCGTTTCTTCTCGCCGTAGATAATGAACGGGATCATGGCGAAGAACGAAATCAGCAGCGCGGTGAGGTAGACCCACCAGTGCTGTTCCTTGGGCAAACCGGCTTTCTCCACCAGTGCCAGCGGCAAGGCGACGAAGCTCGACATCAACATGGCATGTAACACAAAGATGCCCAGATCCAGGCGCAGCAGGTCCGGGTGCTTGAGCGTCGGCATCAGCGCCTGCCGGGCCACTCCGGATTCCCGGTGCTGCAACGGCCCGGTGGATTGCGGCACCATGAACATGATGATCAGGATGCCGAGCAGCGCCATGGCGCCAGTGGCGAGGAACAGCCCGGACAGCCCGAACGCACTGGTCAATAACGGCCCGACCACCATGGCCACGGCGAACGACAGGCCGATGGTCATGCCGATCATCGCCATGGCTTTGGTCCGATGCTGCTCGCGGGTCAGGTCGGAAAGCAGCGCCATCACCGCTGCAGAAATCGCCCCGGCGCCCTGCAGGATTCGCCCGGCGATCACGCCCCAGATCGAATCGGCCTGGGAAGCCAGAACACTGCCAAGAGCGAAGACGATCAGGCCGAGGTAGATCACCGGCCGGCGACCGATGCGGTCGGAAATGATCCCGAACGGAATCTGGAAAATTGCCTGGGTCAGACCGTAAGCGCCAATCGCCAGCCCGATCAGGGCCGGGGTCGCTCCCGCCAGATCCATGCCATAGGTCGCCAGCACCGGCAACACCATGAACATGCCAAGCATACGGAAGGCGAACACCAGGGCCAGACCGCTCGCCGCGCGGGTCTCGCTGCCACTCATGCGTTCGCTGTGGGGATCGTGCATGGAAAAACCTCGTGTGAACCGGCGGCGATTCTACCAGTCCCATCGGAAGACGGGGTATATCGCGACGCTATGACGCGTATAGATGAAACTCTCTTCATGAACGGCAAAACGCCCTTCGTTTGATAGTGTGCATCCATCCAGTATTTGCCCGTATACTCCTACGTTTTCGACGCCCGCCAAGCGAGGCCACTTTGGACAAGATCCTGATACGTGGGGCCCGTACCCACAACCTGAAGAACATCGACCTGACCCTGCCACGGGACAAACTGATCGTCATCACCGGCCTGTCCGGATCCGGCAAGTCGTCCCTGGCGTTCGACACGCTGTATGCCGAAGGTCAGCGCCGCTATGTCGAATCGCTGTCGGCCTATGCCCGGCAGTTCCTGTCGATGATGGAAAAACCCGACGTCGACACCATCGAAGGCCTGTCGCCGGCGATATCCATCGAACAGAAGTCGACCTCGCACAACCCGCGCTCCACGGTCGGCACCATCACCGAAATCTACGACTACCTGCGCTTGCTCTATGCCCGCGTCGGTACGCCGCGTTGCCCGGATCACGACATTCCACTGGAGGCGCAGACCGTCAGCCAGATGGTCGATCTGGTGCTGGCGCAGCCGGAAGGCAGCAAACTGATGTTGCTGGCACCGGTGATCCGCGAACGTAAAGGCGAACACCTGTCGGTCTTCGAAGAATTGCGTGCGCAAGGTTTCGTCCGCGCCCGGGTCAACGGGCGGATCTGCGAGCTCGACGAGCTGCCGAAGCTGGATAAACAGAAGAAGCATTCGATCGATGTGATCGTCGACCGCTTCAAGGTTCGCGCCGATCTGCAGCAACGTCTGGCCGAGTCTTTCGAGACCGCGCTGAAACTCGCCGACGGCATTGCCCTGGTCGCGCCGATGGACAACGAGCCGGGCGAAGAAATGATCTTCTCCGCACGCTTCGCCTGCCCGATCTGCGGCCATGCGATCAGCGAGCTGGAACCCAAGCTGTTTTCCTTCAACAACCCGGCCGGCGCCTGCCCGACCTGCGATGGCCTGGGTGTGAAGCAGTTCTTCGACATCAAGCGTCTGGTCAATGGCGAGCTGACCCTGGCCGAAGGTGCAATACGCGGCTGGGACCGGCGCAACGTTTATTACTTCCAGATGCTCGGCTCACTCGCCTCGCACTACAAGTTCAGCCTGGACAAACCCTTCAACGACCTGAGCGCCGAGCAGCAGAAGTTCATCCTGCACGGCAGCGGCTCGCAAAACGTCGACTTCAAATACCTCAACGACCGTGGCGATATCGTCAAACGCTCGCACCCGTTCGAAGGCATCGTGCCGAATCTTGAGCGTCGCTATCGCGAAACCGAATCGGCGAGCGTGCGCGAAGAGCTGGCCAAGTTCCTCAGCCATCAGGCCTGTCCCGATTGCCGTGGCACGCGTTTACGCCGTGAAGCGCGGCACGTCTGGGTCGGCGAGAAAACCCTGCCGGCAGTGACCAATCTGCCGATCGGCGATGCCTGCGAATATTTCGGTGCGCTGAAGATGACCGGTCGGCGTGGCGAGATCGCCGACAAGATCCTCAAGGAAATCCGCGAGCGTCTGCAATTTCTGGTCAACGTCGGCCTCGACTATCTGTCGCTGGATCGCAGTGCCGACACATTGTCCGGTGGCGAGGCGCAACGGATTCGTCTGGCCAGCCAGATTGGCGCGGGCCTGGTCGGCGTTCTGTATATCCTCGATGAACCATCCATTGGCCTGCATCAGCGCGACAACGACCGGCTGCTCGGTACGCTCAAGCATTTGCGCGATATCGGCAACACGGTGATCGTGGTCGAGCATGATGAAGACGCGATTCGTCTGGCTGACTATGTCGTCGATATCGGCCCGGGCGCAGGTGTACACGGCGGGCGGATCGTTGCCGAGGGCACGCCGGATGAAGTCATGGCGCACCCGGATTCGCTGACTGGCAAATACCTGTCCGGCCGGGTGAAGATCGAAGTGCCGGCCAAACGCACGCCGCGCAACAAGAAGCTCAACCTGTCGCTCAAAGGTGCGCGTGGCAACAACCTGCGCAACGTCGATCTGGACATCCCGATCGGCCTGCTGACTTGCGTGACTGGCGTATCCGGTTCGGGCAAATCGACCCTGATCAACAACACGCTGTTCCCGCTCAGCGCCACTGCACTGAATGGCGCGACCACGCTGGAAGCGGCTGCGCATGACAGCATCAAAGGTCTGGAACATCTCGACAAAGTCGTCGATATCGACCAGAGCCCGATCGGCCGTACGCCGCGCTCCAACCCGGCGACCTACACCGGGCTGTTCACACCGATCCGCGAACTGTTTGCCGGCGTGCCCGAGTCGCGCTCCCGGGGTTACGGCCCGGGGCGTTTCTCGTTCAACGTCAAGGGCGGTCGCTGCGAAGCGTGCCAGGGCGATGGCCTGATCAAGGTGGAAATGCACTTCCTGCCGGACATCTACGTGCCCTGCGACGTGTGCAAGAGCAAGCGCTACAACCGCGAAACCCTTGAGATCAAATACAAGGGCAAGAGCATCCATGAAACCCTCGAAATGACCATCGAGGAAGCACGGGAGTTCTTCGATGCGGTGCCGGCACTGGCGCGCAAGCTGCAAACGCTGATGGATGTCGGCCTGTCCTACATCAAGCTCGGGCAGTCGGCGACGACCCTGTCCGGCGGTGAAGCACAGCGGGTCAAGTTGTCGCGCGAACTGTCCAAGCGCGATACGGGCAAAACCCTGTATATCCTCGATGAGCCAACCACCGGCCTGCACTTCGCCGATATCCAGCAATTGCTCGACGTCCTCCATCGTCTGCGCGACCACGGCAACACCGTGGTGGTGATCGAGCATAACCTCGATGTGATCAAGACCGCTGACTGGTTGGTGGACCTCGGTCCTGAAGGCGGTTCCAAGGGCGGGCAGATCATTGCCACCGGTACGCCGGAGGAAGTTGCCGAGATGAAGCAATCTCACACCGGCCATTACCTCAAGCCGCTGCTGATCCGCGATCGGGCTTAACTGCCAGGCATGAAAAAGCCCCTGTCACCGTTGAAGTGACAGGGGCTTTTTTGTAGCCGTGCAATCAGGACGCGTGGGACTGCAGGTAGTTCTCGGGACCGATCAGCTTGATCAGGCCCAGCTGCTTTTCCAGCCAGTAGGTGTGATCTTCTTCGGTGTCGTTGAGCTGAACCCGCAGAATTTCGCGGCTGACATAGTCCTTGTGTTGCTCGCAAAGTTCGATGCCTTTGCACAGCGCAGCGCGGACTTTGTATTCGAGGCGCAGATCAGCTTCGAGCATCGTAGGCACCGTGGTGCCGACATCCAGATCATCCGGACGCATGCGCGGCGTGCCTTCGAGCATCAGAATCCGCCGCATCAATGCATCGGCGTGGCCGGCTTCTTCTTCCATCTCGTGGTTGATGCGCTCGTAGAGCTTGGTGAACCCCCAGTCCTCATACATCCGCGAATGAACGAAATATTGGTCACGCGCGGCCAGTTCGCCGGTCAGCAACGTATTGAGGTAATCGATTACATCTGGGTGGCCTTGCATCGCCCTACATCTCCCTTCCTGAAAGTCTGTAGTTTGAACCAACCTGACCGGAAGGTCACTCACCGCGCGCAATAAAAGCGAAGATATTCTGAGAAAAGCAGGCCAAATAACGCAAAAACCGCCCAAATGAGGGCGGTTCTGCTTCTCGTTTAGACTACGTTAAGCTGTCAGTTGAGCAGCTTTGCGATTGCTTCTCCATACGCCGGATCGGCTTTGTAGAAATGCTGCAACTGGCGATCGACGACGTCGCTGGAAACGCCCGCCATTGCGCCGGCAATGTTGCTGACCAGCAATGCTTTCTGCTCGTCGCTCATCAAGCGGAACAAGGCACCGGCATGGCTGTAGTAGTCGGTATCTTCGCGATGATCATAACGATCAGCGGCACCGCTCAAGGCCAGCGCTGGCTCCGCGTAATGCGGCGCTTGCTTCGGCGACTCAACGTAGCTGTTCGGTTCATAGTTCGGCGCCGCGCCGCCATTGCTGCCGAAAGCCATGGAGCCGTCACGCTGATAAGTATTCACCGGGCTGCGCGGAGCGTTCACCGGCAATTGCTGGTGATTGGTGCCCACACGGTAACGGTGCGCGTCAGCGTAGGCGAATACACGGCCTTGCAGCATGCGGTCTGGCGACAGACCGACACCTGGCACCATGTTGCTCGGGCCAAACGCAGCCTGTTCAACTTCAGCGAAGTAGTTCAACGGGTTGCGATTCAACTCCAGCTCACCAACTTCGATCAACGGAAACTCCTTCTGCGACCAAGTCTTGGTCACGTCGAACGGATTCTCGTAATGAGCCGCCGCCTGCGCTTCGGTCATGATCTGAATGCACACGCGCCATTTCGGGAATTCACCGCGCTCGATAGCCTCGAACAGGTCACGCTGCGCATAGTCCGGGTCGGTACCGGCCAAACGGGCGGCCTCGGCTGGCGCCAGGTTCTTGATGCCTTGCTGGGTCTTGTAGTGCCACTTCACCCAGTGACGCTCACCTTTGGCGTTGATCAGGCTGTAGGTGTGGCTACCGAAGCCGTGCATGTGACGGTAGCCGTCAGGGATGCCACGATCAGAAAACAGGATGGTGACCTGGTGCAGCGCTTCAGGCGAATGCGACCAGAAATCCCACATCATCTGCGCGCTTTTCAGGTTGCTTTGCGGCAGACGCTTTTGCGTGTGGATAAAGTCAGGAAATTTCAGCGGATCGCGGATGAAGAACACTGGCGTGTTGTTGCCGACGATGTCCCAATTGCCTTCCTCGGTGTAGAACTTCAAGGCGAAGCCGCGCGGATCGCGCTCAGTGTCGGCCGAACCACGCTCGCCACCTACGGTGGAAAAGCGCAGAAAGGTTGGCGTTTGTTTGCCTACCGATTCGAACAACTTTGCACTGGTGTATTCGGTGATTTCACTGGTGACGGTGAACGTACCGTAAGCGCCCGAGCCCTTAGCGTGGACACGGCGTTCTGGAATGTTTTCACGGTTGAAGTGCGCAAGTTTTTCGATCAGATGGAAATCGTCGAGAAGCAGCGGACCGCGTGGGCCGGCGGAACGGGAATTCTGGTTGTCAGCGACTGGCGCGCCACTGGCGGTTGTAAGCGTCTTGGTCTGGCTCATGCGGTCTTCTTCCTCTGTCAGTCTTGAACTGCCGGCTAATGGGCTTGGCGGGAAGTATTGATCATCGACGTTACAGCTACAAATTCATTAACTTGCAGGCATCGATAGATAATTACTAATTATGTTTTCCCGGCACATAGTGGCAGTTCAACCATGTCAGAAACTTGTACGGACGACGCATTTCTTACAGGCACAAAAAACCGGGCACTAGGCCCGGTTCTTTGTTTCAGACTGACGTCTTACTCGGCGGATACAGCTTCGCCAGCAGTAGCACGATCAACCAACTCGACGTACGCCATAGGCGCGTTGTCGCCAGCGCGGAAACCGCACTTGAGGATGCGCAGGTAGCCACCCTCACGGGTAGCGTAACGCTTGCCCAGGTCGTTGAAGAGCTTACCAACGATAGCTTTCGAACGAGTACGGTCGAAAGCCAGACGGCGGTTAGCCAGGCTGTCTGTCTTGGCCAGAGTGATCAGCGGCTCGGCAACGCGGCGCAGTTCTTTGGCTTTTGGCAGAGTAGTTTTGATCAGCTCGTGCTCGAACAGCGACACCGCCATGTTTTGGAACATGGCCTTGCGGTGCGAGCTGGTGCGGCTCAGGTGACGACCACTTTTACGATGACGCATGGTTCATTCCTTACCAAACACTACGTTCGGTGATTACGACGATCAGGCAGTCGCCTTGTCGTCCTTCTTAAGACTTGCAGGCGGCCAGTTGTCGAGGCGCATGCCGAGGGACAGACCGCGGGAGGCCAGAACGTCCTTGATTTCAGTCAAGGATTTCTTGCCCAGGTTCGGAGTCTTCAACAGCTCTACTTCGGTACGCTGAATCAGGTCGCCGATGTAGTAGATGTTTTCCGCCTTAAGGCAGTTAGCCGAACGTACAGTCAGTTCCAGATCGTCAACCGGGCGAAGCAGGATCGGATCGATCTCGTCTTCCTGCTCGACAACCAGCGGCTCACTTTCACCTTTGAGGTCGACGAACGCAGCCAGCTGCTGTTGCAGGATGGTTGCAGCGCGACGGATAGCCTCTTCAGGATCCAGGGTACCGTTGGTTTCCAGATCAATAACCAGCTTGTCCAGGTTGGTACGCTGTTCGACACGGGCGTTTTCCACCACGTAAGCGATACGGCGAACCGGGCTGAACGAAGAGTCAAGCTGCAAGCGACCGATGCTGCGGCTTTCGTCTTCATCGCTCTGACGCGAGTCGGCTGGTTCATAACCACGACCACGAGCTACGGTGAGCTTCATGTTCAGGGCGCCGTTAGACGCCAGGTTAGCGATTACGTGATCGGGATTAACGATCTCGACATCATGATCCAGCTGAATATCGGCAGCGGTAACCACCCCCGAACCCTTCTTCGACAAGGTCAGCGTAACTTCGTCACGACCGTGCAGCTTGATGGCCAGACCTTTAAGGTTCAACAGGATTTCAATTACGTCTTCCTGTACACCTTCGATGGCGCTGTACTCGTGGAGCACACCGTCAATCTCGGCCTCGACTACTGCGCAGCCGGGCATTGAGGACAACAGGATGCGGCGCAGCGCGTTGCCCAGGGTGTGGCCAAAACCACGCTCGAGAGGCTCGAGAGTGATCTTGGCGCGGGTTGGACTGACAACCTGCACATCAATGTGGCGGGGTGTCAGGAACTCATTTACCGAAATCTGCATGGATGCACCTATTTTCTAGCCCTTACTTGGAGTAGAGCTCGACAATCAGGCTTTCGTTGATGTCGGCGGACAGATCACTGCGAGCAGGAACGTTCTTGAAAACGCCCGACTTCTTCTCAGTGTCTACTTCTACCCATTCTACGCGGCCACGTTGGGCACACAGATCGAGAGCTTGGACAATGCGAAGTTGGTTTTTTGCTTTCTCGCGAACTGCAACCACGTCACCAGCACGAACCTGATACGACGGAACGTTTACGGTCTGACCGTTTACGCTGATCGACTTGTGCGATACCAGCTGGCGGGATTCGGCACGAGTCGAACCAAAGCCCATACGGTATACAACGTTGTCCAGACGGCATTCGAGCAGTTGCAGCAGGTTTTCACCGGTTGCACCTTTCTTGCCAGCAGCTTCTTTGTAGTAGCCGCTGAACTGACGCTCGAGAACGCCGTAGATACGACGGACCTTCTGCTTTTCACGCAGTTGGGTGCCGTAGTCGGACTGGCGACCGCGGCGTTGGCCGTGGATACCAGGTGCTGCTTCAATGTTGCACTTCGATTCGATCGCGCGCACGCCGCTCTTCAGGAAGAGATCGGTGCCTTCGCGACGAGCGAGTTTGCATTTTGGACCAATGTAACGAGCCATTCTTTACAATCTCCTGGATTACACGCGGCGCTTCTTCGGCGGACGGCACCCGTTGTGCGGGATTGGCGTCACGTCGGTGATGCTGGCGATCTTGTAGCCACAGCCGTTCAAAGCGCGGACTGCGGATTCACGACCTGGACCTGGACCCTTGACGTTTACGTCGAGGTTTTTCAGGCCGTATTCCAGCGCAGCTTGACCAGCACGCTCAGCAGCTACTTGAGCAGCGAACGGGGTGGACTTGCGGGAACCGCGGAAACCCGAACCACCGGAGGTAGCCCAGGAAAGAGCGTTACCTTGACGGTCGGTGATGGTCACGATGGTGTTGTTAAAAGATGCATGGATGTGGGCGATGCCATCAACCACTGTCTTTTTAACTTTTTTACGAGGACGAGCAGCAGGTTTTGCCATGATTAAATTCCTGTCGATTCGCTGGGGCGATTACTTGCGGATCGGCTTACGCGGACCTTTACGGGTACGCGCGTTGGTCTTGGTACGCTGACCGCGTACTGGCAGACCACGACGATGACGCAGACCGCGATAGCAACCGAGGTCCATCAAGCGCTTGATTTTCATGTTGATTTCGCGACGCAGGTCACCTTCAGTGGTGAACTTCGCCACTTCGCCACGCAGCTGTTCAATTTGCTCGTCGCTCAGATCTTTGATCTTTGCTGCTGGGTTTACCCCAGTCACTGCACAGATCTTCTGCGCAGTAGTGCGACCAACACCATAGATGTAGGTCAGCGAGATAACAGTATGCTTGTTATCTGGAATGTTAACGCCTGCAATACGGGCCATTCAGTGGGACTCCAATTGACAGCTACCTACGCCCCGGAAGCCAAGAAATAGGGCGCGAGATAATATCGCTGTAATAACAAATAATCAACCCGGTAGCGCACTAGCTACCGGGCTTGAAGCACAATCACACTCAGCCTTGGCGCTGTTTGTGACGCGGTTCCGCGCTGCAAATTACTCGAACAACACCTTCGCGGCGAATAATCTTGCAGTTACGGCACAGCTTTTTCACCGATGCACGAACTTTCATCACCAACTCCTCGAACCTTATGGGTACTCAGCGCAACATGCCGCTGCCGTAACCCTTCAGGTTGGCTTTCTTCATCAGGGATTCGTACTGGTGCGAAACGAGGTGCGATTGTACTTGGGACATGAAGTCCATCACAACCACGACCACGATCAGCAACGAGGTCCCGCCAAGGTAGAACGGAACGTTTGCTGCAACCACCAGGAATTGGGGCAACAGGCACACGGCCGTCATGTAAAGAGCACCGAACAGGGTCAAGCGGGTCAGAACGCCATCAATATAGCGCGCAGACTGCTCACCTGGACGGATGCCCGGAATAAAGGCACCGGACTTCTTCAGGTTTTCCGCTACGTCTTTCGGATTGAACATCAACGCCGTATAGAAGAAGCAGAAGAAAATAATCCCTGCACTAAACAGCAGAATATTCAACGGCTGACCAGGAGCGATCGACTGCGAGATGTCCTGCAACCAGCCCATACCTTCAGACTGACCGAACCAGGCACCCAACGAAGCCGGAAACAGCAAGATGCTGCTCGCGAAAATAGCCGGAATAACACCGGCCATGTTCACCTTCAGCGGCAAGTGGCTTGTCTGCGCAGCAAAAACCTTGCGGCCCTGCTGACGCTTGGCGTAGTGAACAGCGATACGACGCTGGCCACGCTCAATGAAAACCACGAAACCGATAATCGCTACTGCCAGCAAACCGATGGCAACCAAGGCGAAGATGTTGATATCACCCTGACGCGCAGACTCGAAAGACTGCCCGATTGCTCTCGGAAGACCGGCGACGATACCCGAAAAAATCAACATCGAGATACCGTTGCCAACACCACGCTCAGTAATCTGCTCACCCAGCCACATCATGAACATCGCACCAGCCACAAATGTGGTTACCGCGACGAAATGGAAGCCAAAGTCACCAGTGAACGCGACGCCCTGCCCCGCCAGACCAATGGACATGCCAATAGCCTGGACCAGAGCGAGAGCGACGGTGAGGTAGCGGGTGTACTGGCTAATCTTGCGACGGCCAGCTTCACCTTCCTTCTTCAACTGCTCCAGCTGCGGGCTGACGGCGGTCATCAGTTGCATGATGATCGATGCCGAAATGTACGGCATGATCCCCAGTGCAAAGATGCTCATCCGTTCCAGCGCGCCGCCGGAGAACATGTTGAACAAGCTAAGAATGGTCCCCTCATTCTGTCGAAACAGGTCTGCGAGTCGGTCCGGGTTGATACCTGGAACCGGGATGTGTGCGCCTATTCGGTAGACGATAATCGCCAGGAACAGAAAACGCAGACGAGCCCAGAGTTCAGACATACCGCCTTTGCCGAGCGCAGAGAGAGCACCTTGCTTAGCCATTTATTCCTCGAACTTGCCGCCAGCTGCTTCGATAGCCGCACGCGCACCTTTGGTGGCGCCGATTCCCTTGCCGATAGTGACAGCGCGAGCCACTTCACCGGACAGCATGATTTTCACACGCTGTACGTTGACGTTGATCACGTTGGCATCTTTCAGGGACTGCACAGTAACGATGTCGCCTTCCACTTTGGCCAGCTCGGACAAACGCACTTCTGCGCGATCCATGGCTTTCAGGGAAACGAAACCGAACTTAGGCAGGCGACGATGCAGCGGCTGTTGACCGCCTTCAAAGCCTGGAGCGATGGTGCCACCGGAGCGGGAGGTCTGACCTTTGTGACCACGGCCACCAGTCTTGCCCAAACCACTACCGATACCACGGCCCGGACGATGCTTTTCGCGACGGGAACCCGGCGCTGGACTCAGATCATTGAGTTTCATCGATTAACCCTCGACACGCAGCATGTAGTAAGCCTTGTTGATCATCCCGCGATTCTCGGGAGTATCCTGGACTTCTACAGTGTGACCGATGCGACGCAGACCCAGACCCTTAACGCACAGTTTGTGGTTAGGGATGCGGCCGGTCATGCTTTTGATCAGCGTAACTTTAACGGTAGCCATGATTACTTGATCTCCTCAACACGCAGGCCACGCTTGGCAGCGATGGACTCAGGAGACTGCATAGCCTTCAGACCCTTGAAAGTGGCGTGAACCACGTTTACCGGGTTAGTCGAGCCGTAGCACTTGGCCAGAACGTTCTGAACGCCAGCAACTTCGAGGACAGCACGCATAGCGCCGCCAGCGATGATACCGGTACCTTCAGAAGCAGGCTGCATGTACACCTTCGAAGCGCCGTGAGCGGACTTCATTGCGTACTGCAGAGTGGTGCCGTTCAGGTCAACTTGAATCATGTTGCGGCGAGCAGCTTCCATTGCCTTCTGGATCGCAGCAGGCACTTCACGCGACTTGCCACGGCCGAAGCCAACACGCCCTTTACCATCACCAACCACGGTCAACGCGGTGAAAGTGAAGATACGGCCGCCTTTAACGGTTTTGGCTACGCGGTTAACTTGAACCAGCTTCTCGATGTAGCCTTCGTCGCGCTTTTGGTCGTTATTTGACATAACTTAGAACTCCAGCCCAGCTTCACGAGCAGCATCAGCCAGCGCTTTAACGCGGCCGTGGTACTTGAAGCCAGAGCGGTCGAAAGCCACTTGCGATACGCCAGCGGCCTTAGCACGCGTAGCGACCAGCTGGCCAACCTTTGTGGCCGCGTCGATGTTGCCAGTGGCACCATCACGCAGTTCTTTATCCAAAGTCGAGGCACTTGCCAGGACTTTGTTGCCGTCGGCCGAGATGACCTGGGCGTAGATGTGCTGCGACGAGCGGAACACGCAGAGACGCACGACTTCGAGTTCGTGCATTTTCAGGCGTGCTTTGCGAGCGCGACGCAGTCGAGTAACTTTTTTGTCGGTCATTTGCTATGCCCTACTTCTTCTTGGCTTCTTTACGACGGACGACTTCGTCCGCGTAGCGCACACCTTTGCCTTTGTATGGCTCTGGTGGACGGAAGTCGCGGATCTCGGCGGCCACTTGACCTACCAGCTGCTTGTCGATGCCCTTGATCAGGATATCGGTCTGGCTAGGAGTCTCAGCGGTGATGCCTTCCGGCAGTTCGTAATCCACTGGGTGCGAGAAGCCAAGAGCCAGGTTCAGAACCTGACCTTTTGCTTGCGCTTTGTAACCAACACCGACCAGCTGGAGCTTGCGCTCGAAGCCTTGGCTTACGCCCTGGACCATGTTGTTTACCAACGCACGCGTGGTACCGGCCATTGCGCGAGTTTGTTGATCGCCATTGCGAGCAGCGAAACGCAGCTCACCAGCTTCTTCAACGATCTCAACGGACGAATGGATGTTCAGTTCAAGAGTACCCTTGGCACCCTTCACCGAAAGCTGTTGGCCTGCGAATTTGACTTCGACACCGGCTGGCAGCTTAACGGGGTTCTTAGCGACGCGAGACATGCTTATCCCCCCTTAGAACACAGTGCAAAGAACTTCGCCGCCGACACCGGCAGCGCGCGCAGCACGATCCGTCATCACACCTTTGTTGGTGGAGACGATAGACACGCCAAGACCGCCACGAACTTTCGGCAGATCTTCAACGGACTTGTACTGACGCAGGCCTGGACGACTAACGCGCTTCACTTCTTCGATAACCGGACGGCCTTCGAAGTACTTCAGCGAGATGGACAGCGACGGCTTGGCGTCGGTGGTGATCTGAAAATCCGCGATGTAACCTTCGTCCTTCAGGACTTTTGCTACAGCTGCCTTCAACGTGGAAGACGGCATGCTTACGACAGACTTTTCAGCCATCTGGGCATTACGGATTCGAGTTAGCATGTCCGCTAACGGGTCCTGCATACTCATGGGCTAGACGCTCCTAATACAAAAAAATTAGCCTTGCGGCTACTACTTGTCGCCGAGAACTTCCGGGCAGAAAAACACGGGCTCAGGCGAGCCGGTCATTCTAGACACACCCCAGAAATGAATCAAGCCCCAAAAGGGGCTTGATTCAGATTCAAGGCCACCGATGGTCAGGTTCTTGCGAACCCGAACACCGAGACTTTGACAACTATTACCAGCTGGCTTTAACCAGACCTGGCACGTCACCACGCATTGCAGCTTGACGCAGCATGTTACGGCCGAGGCCGAACTTGCGGTACACGCCGTGCGGACGACCAGTCAGGCGGCAACGGTTACGCATGCGCGAAGCGCTTGCGTCACGTGGTTGCTTCTGCAGAGCTACGGTAGCTTCCCAACGCGCTTCTGGACTTGCGTTCAGATCAACGATGATAGCTTTCAGCGCTGCACGCTTGGTGGCGTACTTGGCAACGGTGAGCTGACGCTTCAGCTCACGGTTCTTCATGCTCTTCTTGGCCATTTTCCTACTCCAATCAGTTGCGGAACGGGAATTTGAAAGCACGCAGCAGAGCGCGGCCTTCATCATCGTTCTTGGCAGTGGTGGTCAGGGTAATGTCCAGACCGCGGAGAGCATCGATCTTGTCGTAGTCGATTTCCGGGAAGATGATCTGCTCTTTCACGCCCATGCTGTAGTTGCCACGACCATCGAAGGACTTGGCATTCAGGCCGCGGAAGTCGCGAACCCGAGGCAGGGAGATCGACAGCAGACGATCCAGGAACTCGTACATACGCTCACGGCGCAGGGTCACTTTGACGCCGATCGGCCATCCTTCGCGGACTTTGAAGCCAGCGATGGATTTACGAGCGTAGGTCACAACGACTTTCTGGCCGGTGATCTTTTCCAGGTCAGCAACAGCGTGCTCGATGACTTTTTTGTCGCCGATCGCTTCGCCCAGACCCATGTTCAGGGTGATTTTGGTAACGCGCGGAACTTCCATCACGTTCGAAAGCTTAAGTTCTTCCTTAAGTTTCGGAGCGATTTCCTTCCGGTAAATCTCTTTTAGTCGTGCCATGGTCTTCTACCTAGCAGTGTTCAAGCATCAACCGCTTTTTGGGTCGACTTGAAGACACGAATTTTCTTACCGTCTTCTACTTTGAAACCAACGCGGTCAGCCTTGTTGGTTTCGCCGTTGAAGATGGCGACGTTGGAAGCGTGCAGTGGCGCTTCTTTCTCGACGATACCGCCCTGTACGCCCGACATCGGGTTAGGCTTGGTATGACGCTTGACCAGGTTCAGACCACCAACAACCAGACGGTTGTCAGCAAGAACCTTCAGCACCTTACCGCGCTTACCTTTGTCTTTGCCGGCGATCACGATGATCTCGTCGTCACGACGAATCTTTTGCATGTCGGATCTCCTTACAGCACTTCTGGGGCGAGCGAGACGATCTTCATGAACTTCTCAGTACGAAGTTCACGGGTCACTGGCCCAAAGATACGGGTGCCGATCGGCTCTTGCTTGTTGTTCAGAAGAACAGCAGCGTTGCCATCAAAGCGGATAATGGAGCCATCAGCACGACGTACGCCGTGACGAGTGCGGACTACAACAGCAGTCATCACTTGGCCTTTTTTCACCTTACCGCGAGGAATTGCTTCCTTCACGGTAACTTTGATGATGTCACCGATACCAGCGTAACGACGATGGGAGCCACCCAGCACCTTGATGCACATAACACGGCGAGCGCCGCTGTTATCGGCCACATCGAGCATGGATTGAGTCTGAATCATATAATTTCTCCGACCCCTAGCCCTTAGACTTCCACAGCGCGTTCGAGAACATCAACCAGCGCCCAAGACTTGGTCTTGGCCATCGGACGAGTTTCACGAATAGTGACTTTGTCGCCGATGTGGCACTGATTGGTTTCGTCGTGCGCGTGCAGCTTAGTCGAACGCTTAACGTATTTACCGTAGATCGGGTGCTTTACGCGACGCTCGATCAGAACGGTGATGGTTTTGTCCATCTTGTCGCTGACAACACGGCCAGTCAGCGTACGGACAGTTTTTTCGGCTTCAGCCATGATCACTTACCTGCCTGCTGGTTGAGCACAGTCTTCACGCGAGCGATGTCACGCTTAACTTGCGAGAGCAGATGAGACTGCCCCAACTGGCCAGTTGCTTTCTGCATGCGCAGATTGAACTGGTCGCGCAGCAAGCCGAGCAGTTGCTCGTTCAGCTGCTGTGCGGATTTTTCACGAAGTTCATTCGCTTTCATCACATCACCGTCCGTTTAACAAAGGAGGTGGCGAGCGGCAGCTTTGCAGCAGCCAGGGCGAAAGCCTCACGCGCCAGCTCTTCAGAAACACCCTCGATTTCATACAGGACTTTGCCTGGCTGAATCTGGGCAACCCAGTACTCCACGTTACCCTTACCTTTACCCATACGAACCTCGAGAGGTTTCTTGGAGATCGGCTTGTCCGGGAATACACGGATCCAGATCTTGCCGCCACGTTTTACGTGACGGGTCAGAGCACGACGCGCTGACTCGATCTGACGAGCGGTGAGACGACCACGAGCAACAGACTTCAGCGCGAACTCGCCGAAGCTGACTTTGCTACCGCGCAGTGCCAGACCACGGTTGTGGCCGGTCATCTGCTTGCGGAACTTCGTACGCTTTGGTTGCAACATTTGGCGTACCCCTTACTTAGCAGCTTTTTTACGAGGCGCTGGTGCTTGTGGTTTCAGTTCTTCTTGGCGACCACCAATAACTTCGCCTTTGAAGATCCAAACCTTTACACCGATCACACCGTAAGTGGTGTGAGCTTCGTAGTTGGCATAGTCGATGTCGGCACGCAGGGTGTGCAGTGGCACACGACCTTCGCGATACCATTCAGTACGTGCGATTTCAGCACCGCCGAGACGACCGCTCACTTGGATTTTGATGCCTTTGGCACCAATGCGCATGGCGTTCTGTACAGCGCGCTTCATAGCGCGACGGAACATTACACGACGCTCCAGCTGCTGAGCTACGCTCTGCGCAACCAGCATACCGTCGAGCTCCGGCTTGCGGATCTCTTCGATATTGATGTGCACAGGCACACCCATTTGCTTGGTCAGGTCCTGACGCAGTTTCTCAACATCTTCACCTTTCTTCCCGATAACGATACCTGGACGAGCGGTGTGGATGGTGATGCGTGCAGTTTGGGCCGGACGATGGATATCGATACGGCTTACGGACGCGCTTTTTAGTTTGTCTTGGAGATACTCACGCACTTTCAGATCTGCGAACAAGTAGTCCGCATAAGTCCGACCGTCTGCGTACCAGACGGAGGTGTGCTCCTTGACGATTCCCAGGCGAATGCCAATGGGATGTACTTTCTGACCCATCTCTTCGACTCCGTTACTTGTCAGCAACCTTGACAGTGATATGGCAAGACCGCTTGACGATGCGATCAGCACGGCCTTTGGCACGTGGCATGATGCGCTTCAGCGAACGCCCTTCGTTGACGAAAACGGTGCTGACCTTCAGGTCATCAACGTCTGCGCCTTCGTTATGCTCGGCGTTGGCTACGGCCGACTCCAGCACTTTCTTCATGATCTCGGCGGCTTTCTTACTGCTGAAAGCCAACAGGTTGAGCGCTTCGCCCACCTTCTTCCCGCGGATCTGGTCGGCGACCAAGCGGGCTTTCTGGGCGGAGATTCGAGCGCCCGACAACTTAGCGGCTACTTCCATTTCCTTACCCCTTAACGCTTGGCTTTCTTGTCAGCCACGTGCCCGCGATAGTTGCGGGTACCGGCGAACTCGCCCAGTTTGTGGCCGACCATGTCTTCGTTAACGAGAACTGGGACGTGCTGACGACCGTTGTGTACTGCGATGGTCAGACCGACCATTTGTGGCAGGATCATCGAACGACGCGACCAGGTTTTAATTGGTTTGCGATCGTTCTTTTCCGCCGCCACTTCGATCTTCTTCAGTAGGTGAAGATCAATAAAAGGACCTTTTTTCAGAGAACGTGGCACTGTCGTATCCCTCTATTTACTTGCGACGACGGACGATCATTTTGTCGGTACGCTTATTACCACGAGTCTTCGCGCCCTTAGTCGGGAAGCCCCATGGCGATACCGGATGACGACCACCAGAGGTACGACCTTCACCACCACCATGTGGGTGGTCAACCGGGTTCATGGCAACACCACGAACGGTTGGGCGAACGCCACGCCAGCGTTTGGCACCAGCTTTACCCAGCGAACGCAGGCTGTGCTCGGAGTTCGAGACTTCACCCAGGGTCGCACGGCATTCAGCCAGGACTTTACGCATTTCACCGGAACGCAGACGCAGGGTCACGTAGACACCTTCACGAGCGATCAGCTGAGCCGAAGCACCAGCGGAACGAGCGATCTGTGCACCTTTACCTGGCTTCAATTCGATGCCGTGTACGGTAGAACCGACTGGAATGTTGCGCAGTTGCAGAGCGTTGCCTGGCTTGATTGGAGCCAGAGCGCCTGCGATCAGCTGGTCGCCAGCACTCACGCCTTTAGGGGCGATGATGTAGCGACGCTCGCCGTCTGCGTAGCAGAGCAGTGCGATGTGAGCAGTACGGTTTGGATCGTATTCGATACGCTCGACAGTGGCGACGATGCCATCTTTGTCGTTGCGACGGAAATCGACCATACGGTAATGCTGCTTATGACCACCACCGATGTGACGAGTGGTAATACGGCCATTGTTGTTACGACCACCAGACTTCGATTTTTTCTCGAGCAGCGGTGCGTGAGGAGCGCCTTTATGCAGCTCCTGGTTGACCACCTTGACCACAAAACGGCGGCCAGGGGAAGTCGGTTTGCATTTAACGATTGCCATGATGCACCCCTTCCTTACTCAGCACTGCTGCTGAAATCGAGATCTTGGCCTGGCTGAAGGGAGATAACTGCCTTCTTCCAGTCATTACGCTTGCCCAGACCGCGAGCAGTGCGCTTGCTCTTACCCAGAACGTTCAGGGTAGTGACGCGCTCTACTTTCACGCTGAACAGGCTTTCGACGGCCTTCTTGATTTCCAGCTTGGTTGCATCAGTAGCAACCTTGAAAACGAACTGGCCTTTCTTGTCTGCCAGAACCGTAGCCTTCTCGGAAACGTGCGGGCCAAGCAGAACTTTAAATACGCGTTCCTGGTTCATCCCAGCAGCTCCTCGAATTTCTTCACGGCCGACACGGTGATCAACACCTTGTCGTATGCGATCAGACTAACTGGATCGGAACCTTGCACATCACGTACATCTACGTGCGGCAGGTTGCGAGCAGCCAGGTACAGGTTCTGATCAACAGCGTCCGACACGATCAGAACGTCGGTCAGGCTCATGTTGTTCAGTTTGCCCAGCAGATCTTTGGTTTTCGGAGTTTCAACAGCGAAATCCTGAACCACGACCAGACGATCAGTACGCACCAGCTCAGCAAGGATGGAACGCATTGCTGCGCGATACATCTTCTTGTTCAGCTTCTGGGAGTGATCCTGTGGACGAGCTGCGAAAGTGGTACCGCCGCCACGCCAGATTGGGCTACGGATAGTACCGGCACGAGCACGGCCAGTACCTTTCTGACGCCATGGGCGCTTGCCGCCACCACGAACGTCGGAACGGGTCTTCTGCTGCTTGCTACCTTGACGGCCGCCGGCCATGTAGGCCACGACTGCTTGGTGAACCAGCGTCTCGTTGAATTCGCCGCCAAATGTCAGTTCGGAAACTTCGATCGCTTGAGCGTCATTTACATTTAATTGCATGTCAGCTTCCCCTTAACCGCGAGCCTTGGCTGCTGGACGTACAACCAGGTTGCCGCCAGTAGCGCCAGGAACAGCACCCTTGACCAACAACAGATTGCGTTCAGCGTCCACGCGCACTACTTCCAGGGACTGCACGGTCACGCGCTCAGCGCCCATATGACCGGACATTTTTTTGCCCTTGAATACACGACCAGGAGTCTGGCACTGGCCGATAGAGCCTGGGACGCGGTGGGATACGGAGTTACCGTGGGTGTTATCTTGCCCGCGGAAATTCCAACGCTTGATCGTACCCTGAAAGCCTTTACCCTTGGACTGACCGGTTACATCAACCAGTTGACCAGCGGCGAAGATTTCAGCGTTGATCAGATCGCCAGCCTGGTACTCGCCTTCTTCAAGGCGGAATTCCATGGTGGTGCGACCAGCGGCAACGTTCGCTTTAGCGAAGTGGCCAGCCTGAGCTGCTGTTACACGCGAAGCGCGACGCTCGCCGACAGTGACTTGCACTGCACGATAGCCATCGGTCTCTTCAGTTTTGAACTGGGTGACGCGATTCGGCTCGATCTCAATGACCGTGACCGGAATGGAGACACCTTCTTCGGTGAAAATACGGGTCATACCGCATTTACGACCGACTACACCAATAGTCATGTTGTAAACCTCATGAGTGTACGGGGCTTTCACCCGCTATGGCCGCCCATTTCAGAGCGTTACACGACCAAGACCGAGTCTTAGCCGAGGCTGATCTGCACTTCCACACCGGCCGCAAGATCAAGCTTCATCAGCGCATCAACGGTTTTATCCGTTGGCTGGACGATGTCCAGAACACGCTTATGAGTGCGGATCTCGTACTGGTCACGCGCGTCTTTGTTGACGTGCGGGGAAACCAGAACGGTGAACCGCTCTTTACGGGTAGGCAGTGGAATTGGACCACGCACTTGAGCACCAGTACGTTTCGCGGTTTCCACGATTTCCTGGGTTGATTGGTCGATCAGGCGATGGTCAAAAGCCTTCAACCTGATACGGATTTGCTGATTTTGCATTGGATTTCAGACTCCGGCTGCTATTCCCACCGGGCGCAATACGCCCGTTAAAAGGAGGCGCAATTCTATAGACGCCCCTGATAGGTGTCAACCCAATAAAAAAGCCCCCGCTGAGCGGGGGCTTTTTCAATCCATCAAGCTGACTTTAAAAGTCTTACTCGATGATTTTGGCTACGACGCCAGCGCCGACGGTACGACCGCCTTCACGGATAGCGAAACGCAGACCGTCTTCCATCGCGATGG
>NZ_RCNZ01000084.1:0-2506 GCF_004307525.1 Pseudomonas sp. Sample_21
GGGACGCGGAGCGTCCCGGGCTGCATTCCCACGCAGAGCGTGGGAACGATCAGTCGGGTGGGGGATTATTTGCAGGCGTCAGCGATCGCGTCGGCGAGCGATGCGAGGCGGGTGGCGTCGATCCCGGCAACGTTGGCCCGGCCCGAGCTGACCATGTACACGCTGTGCCGCTCGCGCAGGGTTTTCACCTGTTCCGGCGACAGGCCGGTGTAGGAGAACATCCCGCGTTGCACGCCGATGTGCGCGAAACGCTCACGCAAACCGTGCGGTTCCAGCGCTTCGACCAGACCGCTGCGCAACTGCGCGATACGCAAGCGCATCGCTTCCACTTCATCGGCCCAGCGCGCTTTCAGCTCTGGATCGGCGAGGATGGTCGCGACCACCGCCGCGCCGTGATCCGGCGGCGTCGACCACAGATTGCGGGCGATGTTGGCCAGTTGGCTGCGGATGTCGATGAGCTTGTCGGCGCTGGTCGCGCAGACGATCAGCGCACCGGTACGGTCTCGATACAGGCCGAAGTTCTTCGAGCAGGAACTGGTGATCAGCAGCTCCGGCACTTGCGCCGCGAACAACCGGGTCGACCACGCGTCCTGCTCCAGACCATCGCCAAAACCCTGATAAGCAAAGTCGATCAGCGGCAGCAAATCGCGGCTGCGCACCACTTCAAGCACGCGCTTCCAGTCGTCATGGCTCAGGTCGAAACCGGTCGGGTTGTGGCAGCACGCATGCAGCAGCACCACGTCGCCCTTCGGCACTTCCCTGAGCACGGCGAGCATCGCTTCGACGTCGAGGCGGTTGTCACTGCCCACGTACGGGTAGTGGCTGACCTTGACCTTGGCGGCGGCGAAAATGGTTTCGTGGATCGGCCAGGTCGGGTTGCTCAACCATACGCCTTTGCCCGGCAGGCATTGCGCAATGAAGTCTGCCGCCAGCCGCAAGGCACCGGTACCGCCCGGGGTCTGGGTGGCGCCGGCGCGTTGTTCGGCGATCAATGCCGAGTCGCTACCGAGCACCAGTTCGTTGATGACCTTGCCGAACAGCGGATTGCCGTGGCCACCGATGTAGGTCTTGGTGTCCTGGCTTTCGACCAGTCGTGCCTCGGCGATTTTCACCGCCTCGGGGATTGGCGTCAGACCCTGGGCATCCTTGTAGACGCCAACGCCGAGGTCGAACTTGCGCGGATTGGCATCCTGCGCATAGGCCTCCATCAAACCGAGAATCGGGTCGCCGGGGACCCGGCCGATGGCGTCGAAGTGCATTACTTGCGTCCTTCTGCGGTCTTGGCCACTTCGTCAGTGCGCGCAGCCATGATGAAGTCGTTGCGGTGCAGGCCTTTGATCGAATGGCTCCACCAGGTCACGGTGACTTTGCCCCACTCGGTCAGCAGGCCCGGGTGGTGACCTTCGGCCTCGGAGATTTCGCCGACGGCGTTGGTGAACGCCAGCGCGTGCTTGAAGTTCTTGAACAGGAAAACTTTTTCCAGCTGCATGATGCCGTCGCGTACTTCGATGTTCCAGTCAGGGATCTGCTTGATCAGGATCGGCAGTTCTTCGTCGCTGACTTGTGGCGCATCGGCGCGGCAGGCTTCGCAGTGGGCTTGGTTCAAAGTCGACATGGTGTATTCCTGAAAACGAGTGTGTTTTTTATTAGAGCGCGTGTGCCGTCAATGCCGTCACGCTAAAGCAAAGTGGCGGCGACGGACAGACGCAATTGTCAGCAAAAGTCGCGGTTCAGGCGGCTTTGGGTTTCGGCGGAAATTTCGGCGCGTGCAAGCCCAGCTGCATGCCTTGGCGAACCATGGCCATGATGTCTTCATGGGCCACATCGAACAGGCGCTTGAGATTGGGCAGGACGAAGTACAGCGGTTGCAGGATGTCGATGCGATACGGCGTGCGCATGGCTTCCAGCGGATCGAAGAGCTGATGCTCGGGCTCGTCCGACAGGCAGTAAACGGTTTCTTTCGGCGAGGACAGAATCCCGCCACCGTAGATGCGCTTGCCCTGCGGGGTGTCGACCAGACCGAATTCGATGGTCATCCAGTACAGCCGCGCCAGATACACGCGTTCTTCCTTGGTCGCTTGCAGGCCAAGCTTGCCGTAGGTGTGGGTGAATTCAGCGAAATACGGGTTGGTCAGCAACGGGCAATGACCAAAGATCTCGTGAAAGATGTCCGGCTCTTGCAGGTAGTCGAGTTCTTCGCGGGTACGAATGAAGGTCGCGACGGGGAATTGCTTGCTGGCGAGCAATTCGAAAAAGGTCTGGAAGGGAATCAGCGCCGGCACCCGGGCAACCTGCCAGCCAGTGGTCTCGCCGAGCACTTTATTGATCTCGGCCAGTTGCGGGATGCGGTCGTGGGGCAGACCGAGTTTTTCGATACCGTCCAGGTATTCCTGGCACGCGCGACCTTCAATCACCTTCAACTGGCGAGTGATCAGCGTGTTCCACACCGCATGTTCTTCGGCGGGGTAGTCGATAAAACCTTGCGCATCGGGCTCGCGAGCCACGT
>NZ_RCNZ01000111.1:0-35951 GCF_004307525.1 Pseudomonas sp. Sample_21
GCTTCGTTGAACTGACGCGCCACGTGCGCGGCACGACGCCAGTTCTCGGTACGCCCGGCGCGATCTTGTGGCAGACCTTTGTTCAAATCATGACGCAGATTCTGGCCATCGAGTACAAACACCGCGCGCCCCATGTCGAACAGCTTGCGCTCGACCGCATACGCCAAGGTGCTTTTGCCCGCACCGGACAGGCCGCTGAACAGCACGGTGGCTGGTTGCTGGCCGAAGCGCTGGGCGCGTTCTTCAGTCGCCACGTGCGCCAGTTTGCCGTGATGCGTGGCGGTGCCGTGCGTCACTGGCTGCGCGACGATCATGCCAGCGCCAACGGTGCCGTTGGTCAAGCGATCGATGACGATGAACGCGCCGGTGGTGCGGTTGCTTTCGTAACCGTCGAGGGCGATCGGCGCGTCGAGCGCGATCTTCACCTTGCCGATTTCGTTGAGCTGCAACGCGCTCGCCGGGCCTTCTTCCAACGTGTTGACGTCGACCTTGTTGACGATGCTGGCGATCGAGCCCGGCACGTAACTGGTGGCGCGTTTGATGTCATATTTCTTGCCCGGCAGCATCGGCTCTTCAGCCATCCAAACCAGCATCGCTTCGAAGCTGTCGGTCACCGGCGGCACGTTGTCGGCATGCACCAACAGGTCGCCACGGGAGATGTCGATTTCGTCTTCCATGGTCAGCGTTACCGCCTGACCGGGACCTGCGTGTTCCAGCTCACCTTCGAAAGTGACGATGGACTTCACCCGGCTGCTCTTGCCCGACGGCAGCACCACGACTTCGTCGCCCTTGTGCACGATGCCGCTGGCCAGGGTGCCGGCGAAACCGCGGAAGTTCAGGTTCGGACGGTTGACGTACTGCACCGGGAAACGCAGATCGGTGAAGTTGCGATCGCCCGCCACTTCCACAGTCTCGAGGATTTCCATCAGCGACTGGCCGGTGTACCACGGCGAGCGCTCGGACTTGTTCACCACGTTGTCGCCCTTGAGGGCAGACATCGGCACGAAGTGCATGCTGGTCGGCTTCATCTTCAAGCCTTCGGCGAACTTCAGGTAGTCAGCCTTGATCGATTCGAACACGCCTTCGTCGAAGTCCTTCAAGTCCATCTTGTTGATGGCGACGACGATGTGTTTGATACCCAGCAGGGAAGCGATGAAGCTGTGGCGACGGGTCTGGGTCTGCACGCCGTAACGGGCGTCGACCAGAATGATCGCCAGGTCACAGGTGGACGCACCGGTGGCCATGTTGCGGGTGTACTGCTCATGGCCGGGGGTGTCGGCGATGATGAATTTGCGCTTGGCGGTGGAGAAATAGCGGTAGGCGACATCAATGGTGATGCCCTGCTCACGCTCGGCCTGCAGACCGTCGACCAGCAACGCCAGATCGATGTCGTCACCGGTGGTGCCGACTTTCTTCGAATCGCGGGTGATCGCTTCGAGGTGATCTTCGTAGATCATTTTCGAGTCGTGCAGCAGGCGCCCGATCAGGGTGCTCTTGCCGTCATCGACGTTACCGCAGGTCAAAAAGCGCAGCAGCTCTTTACGTTCGTGCTGGCCTAGGTAGGCGAGGATGTCCTCGCTGATCAAATCAGAAACATGCGACATGACAGCCCCTTAGAAATAGCCTTGACGTTTTTTGTCTTCCATCGAGCCTGCGCCATCGTGGTCGATGACCCGGCCCTGGCGCTCGGAAGTTCGCGTCAGGAGCATTTCCTGAATGATGTCCGTCAGGCTTTCGGCCTCGGACTCCACCGCGCCCGTCAACGGGTAGCAGCCAAGGGTGCGGAACCGCACTTTCTTTTTCACGATGCGCGCTTTGTCTTCATCGGACAGGTGCTCGAGGATGCGCTCGTCGTCGATCATGATCAGCGTGCCGTTCTTCTCGATCACTTCGCGTTCGGCGGCAAAGTACAGCGGCACAATCGGGATGCCTTCGAGATAGATGTACTGCCAGATGTCCAGCTCGGTCCAGTTCGACAACGGGAACACACGGATGGATTCGCCCTTGTTGACCTTGCCGTTGTAGACGTTCCACAGCTCCGGACGCTGGTTTTTCGGGTCCCAGCGGTGCTTGCTGTCACGGAACGAGTACACGCGCTCTTTGGCGCGGGATTTCTCTTCATCGCGACGGGCGCCGCCGAACGCTGCGTCGAAACCATGCTTGTCGAGTGCCTGTTTCAGGCCTTCGGTTTTCATGATGTCGGTGTGCTTGGCGCTGCCGTGGGTGAACGGGTTGATGTTCTGCGCCACGCCATCGGGGTTGATGTGGGTGATCAGGTCCAGGCCCAAGTCTTCGACCATCTTGTCGCGGAACTTGTACATTTCCTGGAATTTCCAGCGGGTGTCGACGTGCATCACCGGAAACGGCAGTTTGCCCGGGAAGAACGCCTTGCGTGCCAGGTGCAGCATCACGGCGGAGTCTTTACCGATGGAGTACAGCATCACCGGGTTATCGAACTCGGCGGCCACCTCGCGGATGATGTGGATGCTTTCCGCCTCCAGCTGTTTCAGATGCGTCAGTTTGTCGACCATGGCTACTCACGAAAGCTTTCTTATGAACGGCCAGCGGGCCGTGTTCGAGCGAGGAATCCTAGCACAGCGACCTCTTCTAATCAGGACGCCAACTAGATCGAAAGGGTATATGAATATGCCCACCAGTTCGGCCGTCAGGGCCGAACGTGGGAGCGAGCCTGCTCGCGAAGGCGGGGTGTCAGGCACCTTTGTATTGAAGGTCTGACGCCTTCGCGAGCAGGCTCGCTCCCACAGGAGTTTGAGGTGAGTTCAGATCGGATTCGGGCAATCGATGAAGATGTGCTCCAGGGCAAAGCGCTTCGCCAGATACTCACCCAGCGCCTGTACGCCATAGCGCTCGGTGGCGTGGTGGCCGGCGGCGATGAAGCTGATGTCGTTTTCCCGCGCACTGTGGAAAGTCTGCTCGGAGGCCTCGCCACTGATGAACAGGTCGACACCCGCCGCCACGCCCTGGTCGATATAGCCCTGGCCACCGCCGGTGCACCAGCCGACGCGGCGGATCATGCCGCTGCCTTCGATCAGCAGCGGCTCGCGGCCCATGACTTCCTGCACCTTGCGCGCGAAATCCCGCGCAGTCATTGGCTCATTCAGTGAGCCGACCAGCCCGACGACTTTCGGATTGCTCGGGTCGAGCGGCCCTTCGACAGTGATGTCGAGCTGACGCGCCAGTTGCACGTTGTTGCCGACGTCCGGGTGCAGATCCAGCGGCAGGTGATAGGCGAGCAGACTGATGTCGTGCTTGAGCAAGGTTTTCAAGCGGCGCTGTTTCATGCCGGTGACGCAAGGGTTTTCGCCTTTCCAGAAATAACCGTGGTGGACCAGGATCAGGTCGGCCTCGGCTTCCACGGCCGCGTCCAGTAAAGCCTGGCTGGCGGTGACGCCGCTGACGATACGCATCACCTGCGGGCGGCCTTCGACCTGCAATCCGTTGGGGCAATAATCGGCAATTTTCGCACTGCCCAGGTAACGGTCGGCTTCTTCGACGAGGGTGCTGAGGGCAACGGCCATGAAAGACTCCTAAATATCCCGTTCAGAGGCGCGCGCGGCCTCGTATAATGCGCGACATTATGGGCGGTCTGACCTCGCCTGCAACCTTTCCAGGAACGTGCTTAATGCTCAAGGCGCTGCGTTTTTTTGGCTGGCCGCTGTTGGCCGGTGTGCTTATCGCTCTGTTGATTATTCAGCGTTACCCCGAGTGGGTCGGGCTGCCGAGCCTCGACGTCAATCTGCAACAGGCCCCTCAGACCACGATCGTGCAGCAGGGGCCGGTGTCCTATGCGGATGCGGTGGGCATCGCCGCGCCGTCGGTGGTCAACCTGTACACCACCAAGGTCATCAACAAACCGGCGCATCCCTTGTTCGAGGATCCGCAGTTCCGCCGCTTCTTCGGTGATAACTCGCCGAAACAGAAGCGCATGGAATCGAGCCTGGGTTCCGGGGTGATCATGAGCCCGGAAGGCTACATCCTTACCAACAACCACGTCACCAGCGGCGCCGACCAGATTGTCGTGGCGCTGAAGGATGGTCGCGAAACACTCGCGCGGGTGATCGGCAGCGATCCGGAAACCGACCTTGCTGTCCTTAAAATCGATCTGAAAAACCTGCCGGCAATCACCGTCGGCCGCTCCGACAGCATTCGCATCGGCGACGTCGCGCTGGCCATCGGCAACCCGTTCGGCGTCGGCCAGACCGTGACCATGGGTATCATCAGCGCCACCGGCCGTAATCAGTTGGGCCTGAACAACTACGAAGACTTCATCCAGACCGATGCGGCGATCAACCCGGGCAACTCCGGCGGTGCGCTGGTCGATGCCAACGGCAACCTCACCGGTATCAACACGGCGATCTTTTCCAAATCCGGCGGCTCGCAAGGCATCGGTTTTGCCATCCCGGTGAAACTGGCGATGGAAGTGATGAAATCGATCATCGAGCACGGCCAGGTGATTCGCGGCTGGCTGGGCATCGAAGTACAACCGCTGACTCAGGAACTGGCGGAGTCGTTTGGCTTGTCCGGGCGACCGGGGATTGTCGTCGCGGGGATCTTCCGTGACGGCCCGGCGCAGAAAGCCGGCCTGCAACTGGGCGATGTGATTCTGAGCATCGATGGCGAGCCGGCCGGCGATGGTCGCCGCTCGATGAACCAGGTGGCGCGGATCAAACCGACCGACAAGGTGACGATTCAGGTCATGCGCAACGGCAAGGAGCTGAAGCTGACGGCTGAAATCGGCCTGCGTCCACCGCCGGCACCGGTGAAAGAAAAAGAAGAGTAAAAATGTTTTCGCGCCAGTGGCGCGAATAACAGACATTCTCAACAGGCATGTTATATTGTTTCAATTCTAGCAATTGGAACAACATAACATGTCGTCTCGCAAAAAGGCCTCGCTGCTGGGCCTGACTCTGGGTTTGCTCTGCGATCCCGCCTTCGCCGATGAGCCGGAGCCCGTTGAGCTGGAAGCCATCAGCGTCACTTCCGACTACGAATCACCCACCGGCCCGGTCAGCGGTTATCGCGCGACTCGCTCGGCCAGTGCGACCAAAACCGACACAGCGATTCGCGATATCCCGCAAGCCATCAGCGTAGTCCCGGCCAGTGTGCTCTCGGATCTGGGCAGCACCAGCGTTG
Source organism: Pseudomonas sp. Sample_21 (assembly GCF_004307525.1). Lineage (NCBI taxonomy): Bacteria > Pseudomonadati > Pseudomonadota > Gammaproteobacteria > Pseudomonadales > Pseudomonadaceae > Pseudomonas > Pseudomonas sp. Sample_21. The sequence goes on from NZ_RCNZ01000111.1 coordinate 5,155, forward strand.
AACGCGCGCTGGATTTTGCCGGCGGCGTGTCGAAGCAGAACAACTTCGGCGGCCTGACCCTGTACGAATACAGCGTGCGCGGCTTCACCACTTCGGAGTTCTACAAGGACGGCTTCAGCGCCAATCGCGGTTACCCGAGCACGCCGGATGCAGCGAACATCGAGCGCATCGAAGTGCTCAAAGGCCCGGCCGCCAGCCTTTACGGCCGGGGAGATCCGGGCGGCACGGTGAACATCGTCACCAAGAAGCCGCAGCCCGAAGCGTTCACCACTGTGCAAACCAGCGCCGGCAGTTGGGACCGCTATCGCACCGCGCTGGACGTCAACACGCCCCTCGATGATCAGGGCAATGTGCTCACGCGCATCAACTTCGCCGTAGAAGACAACAAAAGCTTTCGCGACCACGTCGACAGCCAGCGGGTCTTCGTCGCGCCTTCGATCAGTTGGCAGTTGAACCCGGACACCTCACTGCTGGTGGAAAGCGAAATCGTCCGTCACAACTCGACGTTCGATCGTGGCGTCGTGGCGCCGAACAACAAATGGAGCGGCGTATCGCGCTCGACGTTCTTGGGCGAACCCAACGACGGCAACATCGATAACCACAACAACCTGCTCCAGGCCACTCTTGAACACCATCTGAACGACAGCTGGAAGCTGCGACTGGCCAGTCACTACAAGGAAGGCAAGCTCTGGGGCGACGCTTCCGAAGCACGACCGCTGAACGCCGACGGCCACACGGTCAACCGCCGCTTGCGCGAACGCGACACGAGTTGGCACGACAGCATCACCCAACTGGAACTGCGCGGTCTGTTCGACCTCGGGCCGTGGCAGCATGAATTGCTGATCGGCACCGAGTACGAGAATTACCGCAAGGACGAACGCGTCACCACCATTGCTGGCGGCCCCTACGCCATCGACATCTATAAGCCGGTTTACGGCCAGCCGAAACCCAACGGCGTACGCTCGGGCACCGACTTCTTCGAACACGTCGAAAGTCATGCGCTGAATCTGCAGGACCAGATCATCTTCACCGACAAGCTGCGCGGCATGGTCGGCGCGCGCTTCGAGCATTTCGATCAGCGCATCGACGATCACAGCCGCAACGCCAAAAGCCAGCAGCGCCACGACGCACTGACTCAACGCGCCGGCCTGCTCTATCAGCTCACGCCGAGCACCGGCCTGTTCGCTAACGCCTCGACGTCGTTCAAACCAAACAACGGCCTGGATGCCTCCGGCAAATCCTTCGACCCGGAAGAAGGTGTCGGTTACGAAGTGGGGATCAAGAACGAACTGTTCGATGAGCGCGTGAGCAGCACCCTCGCTTTCTTCCACATCGACAAGGAAAACGTTCTCGCCCTCGATCCGGGCACCGACACCAGCCGCGCCATGGGCAAGGCGCGCAGTCAGGGTTTCGATTGGCAAGTGAGCGGCCAGGTGACCGACGCGGTGCGGGTCATCGGCGCCTTCGCCTACATCGACGCCGAGGTGACCAAGGGCGACGCGACCATTCCTACCGGCAGCCGCATCCTCGGCGTGGCTAAACGCAGCGGCAGTCTGCTGGGTGTTTATGAATTTCAGGATGGCCGACTGCGCGGTTCAGACGTCGGCGCAGCGTTCACTTACGTCGGCGATCGCTCGGGCGAATCCGGCAGCGACTTCGAATTGCCGGCCTACCAGACCGTCGACCTGCTCGCGCATTACAAGGCCAGCGACAACGTCACGCTCGGCCTGAACCTGAACAACATCTTCGACGAAAAATACTACGAGCGCTCTTACAGCAACTACTGGGTCAACCCCGGCGAGCCACGCAATTTCACTGTCAGCCTGACACTCAACCTGTAAAAGGACGTCACCATGCACTACGGCAAATCCCTTCTGCTCATCGCTGCGCTGTTCACCGGCCAGGTGTCGGCGCACGGCCTGTGGACAGAGGAGCGACGCGGCAACATCGAAGTGATCTACGGCCATGGCGCCGAAGACAACGCCTTCAAGGCGCAGAAAATCAGCGGTGCCTGGGCTTATGACGCAAGCGGCAAAATGATCCCGGTCAGCGTCGAGCGCCTGGCCGATCATGCCCGTTTGAGACCATTGAAGCCGCCGGTGGTGCTGGCCGTGGCGCTGAACAACGGCATGTGGTCGCAGACAGCGGACAAGAAGTGGATCAACGAAGGACGCAGCAAAGTGCCCGGCGCCACCGAGGCCACGCAGACGTTCAAGTACAGCCTGGCGATCTATCAGCCGGGGGCGAAGTTGCCGAAACTGGAGCAGATCAAACTGCTGATCCTGCCGGAGGTCGATCCGCTGACGGTCGGGCCGGGTAAATCGTTACCGGTGCGGGTGCTGCTCGATGGCAAACCGGCGGCGGGGGTGAAGTTGTATGGCGACTATCGCAGCGCGCCAAACACCCTGAGCACCGAGACCGACAAGGATGGGCGTGCGCAGGTGCTGGTGCGTAATGAAGGGTTGAATGTGATTGCGGCGCAGGTCGAGGTGCCGGTGAAGGGCAGCGCTGATGTGGACAGTCGTGGGTTGTTCAGTTCGCTGACATTCCTTGGCGAGCCGCATCACGAATAAAAGCACACCCTCACCCCAGCCCTCTCCCAGAGGGAGAGGGAGCCGACCGAGTTGTCTTGCGGGATACATCGACCTGAAAGACCGAGTCGATTATGGATTCGGTAAACCAAATTCAGGTCGGTGAAATTCTGCAATATTCCCCATTCAGTCCCCTCTCCCTCCGGGAGAGGGCTAGGGTGAGGGGCTTTTGCTTTTAGAGGTCGCCAAGGCCGTCGATCAACGCCTGATTCTGCTCCGGCGTACCCACCGATATCCGCAGGAACTGCGCAATCCGCTCCTGCTTGAAGTGCCGCACGATCACGCCCTGCTCGCGCAGCTTGGCCGCCAGGCCCGCCGCATCATGCTGCGGGTGGCGAGCGAAGATGAAGTTGGCCGCCGACGGCAGCACTTCAAAGCCTTTAGCCTGCAACTGCGCCACCACCCATTCGCGGCTCTCGATCACCTGACGACAGGTCTTGTCGAAATACTCGCGATCTGCAAACGCCGCCGCCGCGCCGACAATCGCCAGACGATCCAGTGGATAGGAGTTGAAGCTGTTCTTGATCCGCTCCAGCGCTTCGATCAGGTCCGGATGCCCTACCGCCAGACCGACACGCAGGCCGGCCAGCGAGCGTGACTTGGACAGCGTCTGCGTCACCAGCAGATTCGGATAGCGGTCCACCAGACTGATCGCCGTCTCGCCGCCAAAGTCGATGTACGCCTCATCCACGACTACGACCGAATCAGGACTGGCCTTGAGGATTTGCTCGACCGCGTCCAGCGCCAGCAGGCACCCGGTCGGGGCGTTCGGGTTGGGAAAAATGATCCCGCCATTCGGTTTGGCGTAGTCGGCCGGGTTGATCTGGAACTGCGCATCCAGCGGCACCGCATCGAATTCAATCCCGTACAGACCGCAGTAGACCGGATAGAAGCTGTAGCTGATGTCCGGGAACAGCAGCGGCTGATCGTGTTGCAGCAGACCGTGGAAGATGTGCGCAAGCACCTCGTCCGAACCGTTGCCGAGGAACACCTGACTGGTTTGCACGCCGTAGTATTCGGCCACGGCGTTTTTCAGCAGATCACTGTTCGGGTCCGGGTACAGGCGCAGGTTGTCGTTGAGCTCGGCTTGCATCGCCGCCAGTGCTTTTGGCGACGGGCCATACGGATTTTCGTTGGTATTGAGCTTGACCAGTTTGGTCAGCTTCGGCTGTTCGCCCGGCACGTAGGGCACCAGATCCTTGACGAACGGGCTCCAGAATTTACTCATCGCTCAGTTCCCCTGCCCTTTCAGAAAGTCTTGGTCTTTGATGCGGTATTCGGCGCTGCGTGCGTGGGCGCTCAGCGATTCGCCACGGGCCAGTACCGATGCTGTTTTGCCCAGCTCGGAAGCGCCGGCCTCGGAGCAGAAGATGATCGACGAGCGCTTCTGGAAGTCGTAGACGCCCAGCGGCGAGGAGAACCGCGCGGTGCCGGAAGTCGGCAACACGTGGTTCGGACCGGCACAGTAATCGCCCAACGCTTCGGAAGTGTGGCGGCCCATGAAGATCGCACCGGCGTGACGAATCTGCGGCAGCCAGGCTTGTGGATCAGCGACCGACAATTCCAGGTGTTCCGGGGCAATGCGGTTGGCGACTTCGATGGCTTGGGCCATGTCGCTCACCTGAATCAGCGCACCACGGCCATTGATCGAAGTTTCGATGATGGTCGCGCGGTCCATGGTCGGCAGCAATTTATCGATGCTCGCGGCCACCTTGTCGAGGAACTCGGCGTCGGGGCTGACCAGAATCGCTTGCGCGTCTTCGTCGTGCTCGGCCTGGGAGAACAGGTCCATGGCGATCCAGTCCGGATCAGTCTGGCCGTCGCACACCACAAGAATTTCCGAAGGGCCGGCGATCATGTCGATGCCGACCTGGCCGAACACATGGCGCTTGGCCGTGGCTACATAGATATTGCCCGGGCCGACAACCTTGTCGACACGCGGCACGCTTTCGGTGCCATAAGCCAGTGCGGCAACCGCTTGCGCGCCGCCGATGGTGAACACGCGGTCGACACCGGCGATGCAGGCAGCGGCCAGCACCAGCTCGTTGATTTCACCGCGCGGGGTCGGCACGACCATGACCACTTCGGTCACGCCGGCCACCTTGGCCGGAATCGCGTTCATCAATACCGACGACGGATACGAGGCCTTGCCGCCCGGCACGTACAGGCCGGCACGATCCAGCGGCGTGACTTTCTGGCCGAGCACCGTGCCGTCAGCCTCGGTGTAGCTCCAGGAATCCTGCTTCTGTTTTTCGTGATAGCTGCGCACGCGGGCGGCGGCTTTTTCCAAGGCCTCGCGTTGCGGCACAGTGATGCGGGTCAAAGCCAGTTCAAGGCGCTCGCGCGGCAGGATCAGGTCGGCCATCGAGGCGACTTCAAGACCGTCGAACTTCTGGGTGAATTCGACCAGCGCCGCGTCACCGCGCTCGCGCACAGCCTTGATGATGTCGAGCACGCGCTGATTGACCGAGTCGTCAGACACACTTTCCCAGCTCAGCAGATGATCCAGATGATGCGCGAAATCCGGGTCAGCAGCGTTGAGTCGGCGAATTGCAGTGGTTGCGGTCATAGCGAGAGCCTCATAGGAATGGCAAATAACTCAGGCGCCCGAAACTAGCATTCGATCCGCTTGGGCACCTGAGAATTCTGGCTATGAGGCGGATAGACGGCGCGGCCTCGGGCCGCGCAGGTAGATCAGCCGCGGTGTCGCGATTCCACTGCGTTGCGCAGGGTGTCGATCAACGCCTGGATCCGGGCGTGCTGCATTTTCATTGAAGCCTTGTTGACCACCAGACGCGAGCTGATCGTAGCGATCAGTTCCTGTGGCTCCAGGCCGTTGGCGCGCAGGGTGTTGCCGGTGTCGACCACGTCGATGATCTTGTCGGCCAGCCCGATCAGCGGCGCCAGCTCCATCGAGCCGTACAGCTTGATGATGTCGACCTGACGGCCCTGCTCGGCGTAATAACGCTTGGCAACGTTGACGAACTTGGTCGCCACGCGCAGACGGCCCTTGGGTTCGGCCGCGCCGATCTTGCCGGCGGTCATCAGCTTGCACTGGGCGATCTGCAGGTCCAGCGGCTCGTACAGGCCCTGACCGCTGTACTCCATCAGCACGTCCTTACCGGCGACGCCGAGGTCGGCCGCGCCATGCTCGACATAGGTCGGCACGTCGGTGGCACGCACGATCAGCAGACGCACGTCGTCCTGGGTCGTGGGAATGATCAGCTTGCGGCTCTTGTCCGGATTCTCGGTCGGCACGATGCCCGCTTCAGCGAGAAGCGGCAGGGTGTCGTCAAGGATGCGGCCCTTGGACAGTGCGATGGTCAACATGGGAAACGTCAGTCCTTATCAAGGTACTCATGCCCGGTCGCAATCGGCGCCGGACACACATCGAGGGTGCGTACACCCTCGACTCGAAACGAATTCAGTGGACACGTCCCTGTGTCCCGATGCAGCGATCAGCCCGGAACGCGGCGGATCTTGGCACCCAGCATTTGCAGTTTTTCTTCGATGCACTCGTAACCACGGTCGATGTGGTAGATGCGGTCGATCAGCGTGTCGCCTTCGGCAACCAGCGCCGAGATCACCAGGCTGGCCGACGCGCGCAGGTCGGTAGCCATGACTGGCGCGCCCTTGAGCTTCTCGATACCGGTGACGATCGCGGTGTTGCCTTCAACCTGGATGTGCGCGCCCATGCGGTGCAGCTCGTACACGTGCATGAAACGGTTTTCGAAGATCGTCTCGATCACCGCACCAGTACCTTCGGCAATGGCGTTGAGCGAGATGAACTGCGCCTGCATGTCGGTCGGGAACGCCGGGTACGGCGCAGTGCGCACGTTGACCGCTTTCGGGCGCTTGCCGTGCATGTTCAGCTCGATCCAGTCTTCACCGCAGGTGATTTCCGCACCGGCCTCACGCAGCTTTTCCAGCACCGCTTCGAGGATGGTCGGATCGGTGTCCTTGACCTTGACGCGACCACCGGTCACGGCAGCGGCGACCAGGTAGGTGCCGGTTTCGATACGGTCAGGCATGACTTTGTAGAAAGCCGAACCCAGCCGCTCGACGCCATCGATGGTGATGGTGTCGGTGCCGGCTCCGGAAACCTTGGCGCCCATGGCATTGAGGAAGTTCGCCAGGTCGACTACTTCAGGCTCGCGCGCGGCGTTCTGCAACACGCTGCGGCCCTTGGCCAGAGCAGCGGCCATCATGATGTTTTCGGTACCGGTCACGCTGACGGTGTCGAAGAAGAAGTGCGCGCCGCGCAGGCCGCCTTCAGGCGCCTTGGCCTTGATGTAGCCGCCTTCGACGTCGATGACCGCGCCCATGGCTTCCAGACCGCGAATGTGCAGGTCGACCGGACGCGAACCGATGGCGCAACCACCAGGCAGTGCGACTTCGGCTTCACCGAAACGCGCGACCATAGGACCCAGTACCAGGATCGACGCACGCATGGTTTTCACCAGTTCGTACGGGGCGATCAGGGTCTTGATGGTGCGCGGGTCGATTTCGACGCTGAGCTTCTCGTCGATCACCGGCTCGATGCCCATGCGCCCGAACAGCTCGATCATGGTGGTGATGTCGTGCAGGTGCGGCAGGTTGCCGACGGTGACCGGGCCATCGCACAGCAAGGTCGCAGCCAGAATCGGCAGGGCGGAGTTCTTCGCGCCGGAAATGCGGATCTCGCCATCAAGACGAGCGCCACCGGTAATAATCAATTTATCCATTAGTATCTCGACGCCCTAGGGCTCAGGTGCGCTCGGCCCAGGCCGCGCGGCTGAAAAATTTCATAGTGACCGCATGGATGCTGCCATCGGTGATCCATGGGTTCAAATGGGCATAGACCTGCTGCTGACGCTTCACCGGGCTCAACGCCGCCAGTTCATCGCTAATCACGTTCAGCTGGAAGTTGCAGCCTTCGCCTTCAACTTCTACCAGCGTTCCTGGCAGCTTTCCTTCAAGGAAGCTCTTCACTTCTACGGCCTGCATGCTCAACCTCAATCGGCGCCCTGTGCGCACGGGTCGGACATCATACAAAAAAGCCCCGCGCCTGCGAACCCCGCAACGCAGGACTCTGACGGGGGGCTTCTTTATAGATGATGGTTCAGGGTTGCGCCAACAACTCGGTCAATTCACTGACCTGAGCGATTTCACGCATGTCGTCAGGCATCGCGCGAATGCTGACGGCCTTGCCGGCCGCCTGCGCATCACGCATGAAGCACAGCAGCAACGACAGGCCGACGCTGCTGGACTTCTGCACCGCCGAACAATCGATGACCAGCGCCGATGCCTTGCTCGACTTGATCAGCGCCTGCCCTTCCTTGCGCAGGTCGGGCCCGGTGCGGTAATCCAGCACGCCGCTGAGCACCAGCTCGTCGACATCACTCATACGAACTGCCGCCTCACTCATTGCGCTGGCTTCGCGGCGGCTTTGTCGGTTTCCTGCTTGGCCTTGGCGACTTCACCGGCCCAGCCATCGATGGTCTTGTCCAGATCATTGCCATTGCGCTGCATGGCGTCGGCAAACTGGTCACGGAACAGCTTGCCAATGTTGATGCCATTGATGATCACGTTGCGCAGTTTCCACTCGCCGCTGATCTTCTCAAGCGTGTACTGCACCGGATAGATCGCGCCGTTGCTGCCCTTGACGGTCATGTTGACACTGGTGCGCTCGCCCGATTCGTCTTTGGCCGGGTCAACCGTGATGCCCTGGTTGTTGTATTCCAGCAGCGCGTTGCCATAGAACTGGAACAGACCGCGCTTGAAGTTTTCCTGAAAGCGCTGCATCTGCTCAGGCGTGGCCTTGCGCGAATATTTCACGGTCATGATGCTTTTGGAGATGCCCTCGGCATCCACCACCGGACCGACAATGTTGTTCAGCGCCGCATAGAAATCCTGCGGATCCTGCTTGTACTTCTCTTTGTTCGCCTGCAAATCGGCAAGCATCCGGTTCGTGGTGTCCTGAATCAGGTCATGAGCCGATTGCCCCGGTGCAGCGTTAGCCATCAACGGCAGGGCCGCGAGCAACACCAACAGGCCACGTCGCAAGATAGAGATCATTCAAAAGCTCCTCATTTGGCGTCTTTGCTAACGGTATTGAGCAGGAATTTACCGATCAGGTCTTCCAGTACCAGTGACGACTGCGTGTCGTGGATGGTTCCACCGTCTTTCAACTGGGTGTCTTCACCGCCGACGCTGATACCGATGTATTTCTCGCCCAGCAGACCCGCGGTCAGGATAGACGCTGTGGAATCGACCGGCAGGTTGTCGACCTTTTTATCCACTTGCAGCGTGACCCGACCAGTGAAGCTGTCGCGATCCAGATCGATAGCGGTGACCTTGCCGATGGTCACCCCGGCCATGGTCACTTTGGCTCTGACCGTCAGACCGGCGATATTGTCGAAATATGCATACAACTTGTAAGTGTCGGTGGACGAAGTCGGAGACAGGCCGCTGACGCGCAAGGCGAGCAGCAGCAAAGCCAGGATCCCTGCCAGCAGGAACAGGCCGACACCGATTTCCAGGGTGCGGTTTTGCATCAGAAATCTCCAAACATCAAAGCGGTCAGAATAAAGTCCAGACCGAGCACTGCCAGCGAGGCAAACACCACGGTCTTGGTGGTGGCACGACTGATCCCCTCGGAAGTGGGTTCACAGTCATAGCCTTGGAATACGGCGATCCAGGTCACGACGAAGGCGAAAACGACACTTTTGATCACGCCATTGAGCACGTCACTGGTGAAGTTCACGCTGTTCTGCATGTTCGCCCAGTACGAGCCTTCATAAACGCCCAGCCAGTCGACTGCCACCCACGAACCGCCCCAGATGCCGACGACGCTGAAGATCATCGCCAGCACCGGCAGGGAAATGAAGCCGGCCCACAGGCGCGGGGCAATGATGTACTTGAGCGGATCGACACCGATCATTTCCAGGCTGGACAACTGCTCGGTGGATTTCATGTTGCCGATCTCGGCGGTCAACGCCGAACCGGCCCGCCCGGCAAACAGCAACGCCGTGACCACCGGCCCCAGTTCACGCAGCAGCGTCAGGGCGACCATCTGCCCCACCGCCTGCTCTGAACCATAGCTGGAAAGAATGCTGAAGCCCTGCAACGCCAGGACCATGCCGATGAAAATGCCGGAGACCACGATGATCACCAGCGACATGACGCCGACCGAATGCAGCTGCTTGACCAGCAGGCCGAAACCACCGCTGATACCGCCACGGCCCAGCAGGGCGTGAAACAGGAACAGGGTCGCCCGACCAAACACCGCGACCGCGTCGATCGCCGATTCGCCGAACCGACGCACGCGTTCCATCAATGAAATTCTGCGCATCAACGCTTCCCCAGAAGATCTGCGCGGTAATCCGTCGCTGGAAAGTGATACGGCACCGGGCCATCGGGATCACCGGTCATGAACTGGCGGATACGCGGATCATCGGAATTCATCAGCTCATCCGGTGTGCCTTGGCCCAGCACCTGACCATCGCCCACGACATAGATGTAGTCGGCAATGCTCGCGGTTTCCGCCAGATCGTGCGAAACCACGATGCTGGTGATTCCCAGAGCATCGTTGAGCAGGCGGATCAGGCGCACTAACACGCCCATGGCGATCGGGTCCTGGCCCACGAAGGGCTCGTCGTACATGAGAATCTGCGGGTCGAGGGCAATCGCCCGGGCCAATGCTACACGGCGCTTCATGCCGCCGGACAGTTCGTCCGGCATCAGATCGATGGCGCCACGCAGGCCCACGGCCTGCAATTTCAGCAGGACGATGTCGCGGATCATGTCTTCCGGCAGTTGCGTGTGCACCCGCAACGGAAAGGCCACGTTCTCGAACACATCGAGATCGGTAAACAGCGCACCGCTCTGAAACAGCACGCCCATGTGCTTGCGCGCATCGAACAGATCGCTGCGCGACAGCGTCGGCAGGTTCTGCCCGTTGACCCAGACTTCGCCGCCGGACGGCCGCAACTGCGCGCCCATCAGGCGCAGCAGCGTGGTCTTGCCGCAGCCGGAAGGCCCCATGATGCCGGTGACCTTGCCGCGCGGGATGCGGATATCGACGTTATTGAAAATGCTCCGCGCACCGCGCTTGAAGGAGACTCCCTTCAGCTCGACCGCGTAGGCGTTATCGGCACTCATCTAAACTCCTTGCGATGCAGCCTCTCACTGGGATGCCAGACTTTCCTCGGAAACACCTGCATCCCGGGCAGGCCGAACTGGCGGCGAACTATATCACTGCAAAGGCTGAGCGCCCAAGCGAGAACCCGGCCAAGATCGCCGACTGAAGAGGGCCCGAGCGAGTTTCAGAGGGTTTTGGTAACCAGTAATGACAAAGCACGTCGAACTTGCGTGAGGCTTTGCCACATAACCGCTATAATCGCCGCCTTTTCATCGGCCCATACGATTCTGACATGAGCAAAACCCGCGACCTGATTCAATCGGCACAACGCACCATCCGCCTCGAAGTGGAAGCCGTCCAAGGCTTGATGGCCCATATCGACGCCGATTTCGTACGCGCTTGCGAGATGATTCTGGCCAGCAAGGGCCGCGTGGTCGTGGTCGGCATGGGCAAATCCGGGCACATCGGCAACAAGATCGCCGCCACCCTGGCCAGCACCGGCACCCCGGCGTTTTTCGTGCATCCGGCCGAAGCCAGCCATGGCGACATGGGCATGATCACCCGCGACGATGTGATTCTGGCCCTGTCGAACTCCGGCTCGACCAACGAAATCGTGACGCTGCTGCCATTGATCAAACGCCTCGGCATCCAGCTGATCAGCGTCACCGGTAATCCGCAGTCGCCATTGGCGAAGGCTGCCGAGGTCAATCTCAATGTGCATGTCGAGCACGAAGCCTGTCCGTTGAATCTGGCGCCGACCTCTTCTACTACTGCAGCGCTGGTCATGGGCGATGCCCTCGCCGTGGCCTTGCTGGAAGCGCGTGGTTTCACCGCTGAAGATTTTGCCTTCTCGCATCCCGGCGGCGCCCTTGGCCGTCGCCTGTTGCTGAAAGTGGAAAACGTCATGCACGCCGGGCAGGAGCTGCCGCAAGTACAACGCGGCACCCTGCTCAAAGACGCGCTGATGGAAATGACGCGCAAGGGTCTGGGCATGACCGCTATTATTGAAGCCGATGGCAAGCTCGCCGGGATCTTCACTGACGGTGATTTGCGCCGCACCCTGGATCGCGCCATCGACATCCGCAGCGCCACCATCGATCAGGTGATGACCGCACACGGCAAGACCGCCCGGCCCGACATGCTCGCCGCCGAAGCCCTGAAAATCATGGAAGACCATCGAATCAACGCTCTGGTAGTCGTCGACGAGGAGGATCGCCCGATCGGCGCCTTCAACCTCTCCGATCTGCTGCGCGCAGGAGTCATGTAATGAGCAACGATCTGCTGCAACGCGGCAAAGCGATCAAACTGGCAGTATTCGACGTCGACGGTGTGCTCACCGACGGGCGCCTGTACTTCCTCGAAGACGGCAGCGAGTTCAAGACCTTCAACACCCTCGACGGCCAGGGCATCAAGATGCTGATGAATGCCGGCGTACAAACCGCGATCATCAGCGGTCGCAAGACCCCGGTGGTCGAGCGCCGCGCGAAGAACCTCGGCATCCCGCACCTGTTTCAGGGGCGTGAAGACAAACTGGTGGTGCTCGACGGCCTGCTCGCGCAACTGGGCCTAAGCTATGAAGAAGTCGCTTATCTGGGTGACGATCTGCCAGACTTGCCGGTGATCCGCCGTGTAGGGCTGGGCATGGCGGTGGCCAACGCTGCCGATTTCGTCCGGGAACACGCCCACGGCGTTACCCGCGCCCGTGGCGGCGAAGGTGCCGCCCGCGAATTCTGCGAATTGATCCTGCGCGCCCAGGGCCGCCTCGAAGCGGCCAACGCCGCGTACCTGTGAGCCTGACCATGTTTAGCAAAAAGTTTCGCAACTTCCTGCTGTTCGGCTGCATCGCGGCGATTTTCGCTGCGGTCGGCTATTGGAACATCAGCCCGGAACGCTTCCTCGACAAGCCACCGGTTTCGGCTGCCGAGAATCCGATCGACTGGTACGCGACCAACACGCATACCATTCAGTACCTGCCCGACGGCAAGGTGCAGTACGAGATGACTTCCGACAAGGCCGAGCACGTCAAGGCAACCGACATCACCCTGGTGACCAAGCCTGATTTGAACATGTACCGCGGCACCGACTTCCCGTGGCACGTGACCAGTGAGCGCGGCGAGGTGAATTCCGGCGGTACCGAAGTGGAATTGATCGACTCGGTACGCGTACAGCGCACCGACGAGAAACAGCGCGGCACCCTGATCACCAGCACCCGCATGACCGTGTTCCCGCAGCAGGAATATGCGCAGACTGCGCAACCCGTTAGAATCGAGGGCGCTGGCGGTGTATCGACTGGCGTCGGAATGAAAGCGTACTTGAAGGACAGCAGGATACACCTGCAATCGAACGTAAGAGGACAGTATGAGGCTCGTTAAAACCCTCCCTATTTTGCTCAGTCTGGGCGCAGCACTGGGAAGCGCGAGCGCCTGGTCCCTGCCGAACGATCAGGAGCAGCCTATCCGCATTCAGGCCGACGACGCCCAACTGGACGACAAGAATGGCATCGCCACTTATAAAGGTGACGTGGTCATTACCCAGGGTTCGATGATCGTCAAAGGCAACACCGTGACCATGACTCGCGCGCCCAATGGCGACATCGATGTGGTGACCTCGGTGGGCAACCTGGCCTACTTCGAGCAGTTGCAGACCCAGGGCGACGCCAACCCGGTCAAGGGCTACGGCGTGACGATTCAATACCACGCCCAACAGAACCGTGTGGTGCTGATCGACAAGGCCAAGGTTATCGACAAGGATAACAACGTCACCCAGGGCGAAAAAATCGTCTACGACACCGTGAAGAAACTGGCCAGCGCCGGTCGCGCCACGGGCAGCAAGGTCACCGAATCGCGTCCGCGCATCGACATGGTGATCCAGCCGAAGAAGAAAACCGAAGAGAAATCCCAGTAATGGCAACTCTGAAAGCTCAGCACCTGGCCAAGGCCTATAAAAGCCGCCAGGTCGTGCGTGACGTCAGCCTGTCGATCGACAGCGGGCAGATCGTCGGCTTGCTCGGCCCGAACGGCGCTGGCAAGACGACCTGTTTCTACATGATCGTCGGCCTGGTGCAGGCGGATCAGGGCCGCGTGCTGATCGATGATCTGGACGTCAGCCATCAGCCGATGCACGGCCGCGCCAAGGCCGGTATCGGCTATCTGCCGCAAGAAGCGTCGATCTTCCGCAAACTGTCGGTCGCCGACAACATCATGGCGATCCTCGAGACCCGCCCGGAACTCGACAAGGCCGGTCGTCGCAAGGAGCTGGAAAGCCTGCTGCAGGAATTCCACATCAGCCACATCCGCGACAACCTCGGCATGAGCCTGTCCGGTGGTGAACGCCGCCGAGTGGAAATTGCTCGCGCGTTGGCCACTGCGCCGAAGTTCATCCTGCTCGACGAACCGTTCGCCGGTGTCGACCCGATCTCGGTCGGCGACATCAAGCAGATCATCCATCACCTCAAGGCCAAGGGCATCGGTGTGCTGATCACCGACCACAACGTCCGTGAGACGCTGGACATCTGCGAAACCGCTTACATCGTCAACGACGGTCAACTGATCGCTGAAGGCGATGCCGAAACCATCCTGGCCAACGATCTGGTCAAGGAAGTGTATCTGGGTCACGAGTTCCGCCTGTAAGCGCGACAGCGCTGTATCGATTCAAGGCGCATTTATCCGCTTTAATTGTTACAGCGCTCTAGGCAAACACTTCAGTTTCAGGCATATAATTTGCTTAAGTTTGGCGCTTCGGCGCCCTGTAGTGGATGGCGCAAAGCGCCGGCGAATAAGGTGTTAAGCCCCTGCCATGAAACCATCGCTAGTCTTGAGAATGGGCCAGCAGCTGACGATGACACCGCAGCTGCAACAGGCCATCCGCCTGCTCCAATTGTCGACCCTGGACCTGCAACAGGAGATCCAGGAGGCTCTGGAATCCAATCCGATGCTCGAGCGCCAGGAAGAAGGCGACGACTTCGACAACGCCGATCCTCTGGCCGACAACGCCGAACAGAAGCCCGCCGAAATCCAGGAACCCTCCTACCAGGAAACCGCCCCGACGGTGGACAACCTTGAGGATGGCGAATGGAACGAGCGCATCCCCAACGAACTGCCAGTGGATACCGCCTGGGAAGACGTCTACCAGACCAGCGCCAGCAGCCTGCCCAGCAGCGATGACGACGAGTGGGATTTCACCACCCGCACCTCGGCCGGCGAGAGCCTGCAAAGCCATCTGCTCTGGCAACTGAACCTGGCGCCGATGTCCGACACCGATCGCCTGATCGCCGTGACCCTGATCGACTGCATCAACAATCAGGGCTATCTGGACGAAACACTCGAAGAAATTCTTGAGGCGTTCGATCCTGAACTGGACATCGAGCTCGACGAGATCGAAGCCGTCCTGCATCGCATCCAGCAATTCGAGCCCGCCGGTATCGGCGCCCGCAACCTCAGCGAATGCCTGCTCCTGCAACTGCGCCAGTTGCCGGCCAAAACACCTTGGCTGGCCGAAGCCAAGCGGCTGGTCGCCGATTACATCGACCTGCTGGGCAGCCGCGATTACAGCCAGCTAATGCGCCGGATGAAGCTCAAGGAAGACGAGCTGCGCCAGGTCATCGAGCTGGTACAGAGCCTCAATCCGCGTCCGGGCTCGCAGATCGAATCAACCGAAGCCGAATACGTCATTCCCGATGTGATCGTGCGCAAGGACAACGAGCGCTGGCTGGTCGAGCTGAACCAGGAATCGGTGCCACGCCTGCGCGTCAATGCCCAGTACGCCGGGTTTGTTAAGCGTGCCGACACCAGCGCCGACAACACCTTCATGCGTAACCAGTTGCAGGAAGCCCGCTGGTTCATCAAGAGCCTGCAGAGCCGCAACGAAACCCTGATGAAAGTGGCCACGCAGATCGTCGAACATCAGCGCGGCTTCCTCGAATACGGCGACGAAGCGATGAAGCCGTTGGTATTGCATGACATCGCCGAAGCGGTCGGCATGCACGAATCGACGATTTCCCGGGTGACCACACAGAAATTCATGCATACCCCGCGCGGTATTTATGAGCTGAAATACTTTTTCTCCAGCCACGTCAGCACCTCCGAAGGCGGCGAATGCTCGTCCACGGCGATCCGCGCGATCATCAAGAAACTGGTCGCAGCGGAAAATCAGAAAAAGCCGTTGAGTGACAGCAAGATCGCTGGTTTACTGGAGGCACAAGGCATTCAGGTGGCTCGCCGCACCGTCGCCAAGTACCGCGAATCCCTCGGAATCGCGCCTTCGAGCGAACGCAAGCGGTTGATGTAAGCCACGTTACAGCGTTCCAGTGGCAGGCTTTTCGGCCTGCCGCTTTATGCACTGGCAACGAAGGAGAAGCTGTATGCAAGTCAACATCAGTGGACACCAACTGGAAGTGACCCAACCTCTGCGTTCCTACATCGAGGAAAAACTCCAGCGACTGGAGCGACATTTCGACAAGATCACCAACGTGCAGGTCACGATGTGCGTCGAAAAGCTGAAGCAGAAGATAGAAGCCACCTTGCATATCCCCGGCAGCGAAGTGGTCGCCAACGCAGAAGACACCGACATGTACGCTGCGATCGACTCACTCACCGACAAGCTGGATCGCCAACTCAAAAAGCATAAGGAAAAGACCCAGAGCCTCCTCCAGGGCGCGACCGGTCGTTAACACCCCTATCCCATGATCCGACTTGAAACCATCCTGACCCCCGGCCGTTCCCAAGTGAACGCGCCGGGCGGCAGCAAGAAAAAAGCCCTCGAACAGATTGCCAACCTGATCCACCGCGAAGTGCCGGATCTGGCGATGCAGGACGTCTTCGAGGCGCTGATCGCCCGTGAAAAACTCGGCTCCACCGGTTTTGGCAACGGCATCGCCATTCCCCACTGCCGCCTCAAGAGCTGCACGGCACCGGTCAGCGCCCTGCTGCACCTCGAAGCTCCGATTGATTTCGATGCCATCGACGGCGCCCCGGTGGACCTGTTGTTCGTGCTGCTGGTCCCGGAAGCCGCAACCGACGCGCATCTGGAGTTGTTGCGCCAGATCGCCAGCATGCTCGACCGCAAGGAAGTGCGTGACAAGCTACGCAGCGCTCCGAGCAATGAAGCCTTGTACCAGGTTGTACTGGACGAGCAGAACGGGCACTAATCATGCGTTTGATCATTGTCAGTGGCCGTTCGGGCTCGGGTAAAAGTACCGCCCTGAATGTCCTTGAGGACAACGGCTACTACTGCATCGACAATCTGCCGGCCGGTTTGCTGCCAGAACTGGCCGAGCGTGCGCTGATTCACACGGAGCTGGCGCAGCCGCTGGTCGCCGTGTCGATCGATGCACGCAACCTGCCCAGCCATCTGTCACGCTTTCCCGAGTTGCTCGAAGACGTGCGTGCCAAACACATCAAGTGCGATGTGCTGTACCTGGACGCCGACGAAGAAACCCTGCTCAAGCGTTTTTCCGAAACCCGGCGACGTCACCCGCTGAGCAATGCCAATCGCTCACTGGCCGAGGCGATTCACGATGAAACCGCCCTGCTCGGCCCGATCGCCGATCTGGCTGACCTGAAAATCAACACCACCAACCTCAATCTGTATCAACTGCGCGATACCCTGAAGTTGCGCCTGTTGAATCAGCCTGAGCCCGGCACGGCGTTTCTGGTTGAATCATTTGGCTTCAAGCGCGGCATGCCGGTCGACGCCGACCTCGTGTTCGATGTGCGCTGCCTGCCCAATCCGTACTGGAAACCGGAGCTGCGCGCTCAGTCCGGCCTCGATGCCCATGTGGCCGAATATCTGGCGCAGCAGCCGGATGTCGAAGAAATGTATCAGGACATCTACGCCTACCTGAACAAGTGGCTACCACGCTTCGCCGCCAGCAACCGCGCCTACGTGACCATTGCCATTGGCTGCACCGGCGGGCACCACCGCTCCGTCTACCTGACCGAACGTCTGGGTCAGGCCCTGCAGAAAACCCTGAAGAACGTCCAGGTTCGCCACCGCGACCTCACCTAAAGGATCCACACCGCGATGCCTGCTCGTGAAATCGAAATCATCAATAAACTGGGTCTGCATGCCCGGGCATCGGCCAAATTCGTCGGCGTGGCCGGTCAGTATCCAGACTGCACGATTCGGGTGGGACGCACCCCTGAAACGACTGTCGACGGCAAGAGCATCATGGCAATGATGATGCTCGCGGCGGGTAAAGGCACCAAAATCCATTTGAGCACCGAAGGCGAACAGGCTCAGGAAGCCATGGACGCATTGGTCGATCTGATCGAAAGGTATTTCGACGAAGGTGAATAATCCGCGAGGCGGGGACACTGTTCCTCGCCTCCATTCACCCCAACGCCGTATCCATCACCATCATCAAACAAAACCCGACCAACAGGCCCAGACTGGCCAGCTTGTCATGCCCATGACGGCGCGATTCCGGGATCACTTCGTGGGTCACCACCAGCAACATCGCCCCGGCCGCCAACGCCAGTCCCAGCGGCAACAGCACTTGAGCCAGACTCACCAGCCACGCGCATAAGAGTGCAAATACCGGTTCGACCAGCCCAGACGCCGCGCCGATGAGAAACGCCCTGAACCGTGACATCCCCGCCCCGGCCAGCACCAACGCAATCACCAGCCCTTCCGGCACATCCTGCAACGCAATGCCCATCGCCAGACTGTCGGCGTCCGCCATCCCGCCGCCGGCAGACACGCCGACCGCCATGCCTTCTGGAATGTTGTGCGCGATGATGGCGAACACGAACAGCCAGATTCGTGGTGGAATCACCGGATGCTCCAGCGTGCCGACGAGCATCTGCGGCGAGGCACCGGAAACGCGCCGATCCACCAGATACAGACCGAACGCGCCGAGCAGGATGCCGAAGCAGATCAGGCCACTGGCGGCCCACGGCGTAAGACCAAGACTCTCCGCCGCAGCAATGCCCGGCACGATCAGCGAAAACGCCGTCGCCGCCAGCATCACCCCGGCACCAAATCCCAGCAAGGTGTCGCTGAGTGCCTGCGGCATGCGCCGGATCACCAGCACCGGCACCGCGCCAAGCGCCGTGCCCAAGGCGCAGATGGCACCGCCCTGCAAGGCGCGCAACAGCCGCGGTTCCAGATTCAGCCACTGCAAACCGTGGGCGACCAGCAAAGTCATCCCCGCCAGCAGCAACAGCGAGCCCACCGCGTAACGAAACATGCGCCCGCTGCCAATCGCCAGTGTTTCCGTGCCCATAGTCAGCCCTGATTGTTTTTATGGAAGGCTCAGACCAGTGCGGCCTGATAGCGCGCAGCAACTTCCGGCCAGTTGATCACGTTGTAGAACGCGTTGATGTATTCCGGGCGACGGTTCTGGTAGCGCAGGTAGTAGGCGTGCTCCCAGACGTCGAGACCGAGGATTGGGGTATTGCCGTTCATCAACGGGCTGTCCTGATTGCCGCTGCTTTCTACGATCAGTTTTTTCTCCGGGGTGACGCTCAGCCACGCCCAGCCGCTGCCAAAACGGGTCAGTGCGGCTTTGGTGAAGGCTTCCTTGAAGCTGTCGAGTCCGCCCAGTTGCTCATCAATAGCCGTGGCCAGCGCGCCGTCGGGCTTGCCGCCGCCGTTGGGCACCATCACTTCCCAGAACAGCGAGTGATTGGCGTGACCGCCGCCCTGATTGATCACCGCTGCGCGAAGCTTTTCCGGCAGTTGCTGGACGCTGGCGACGAGTTTTTCCACCGGCCAATCGGCGAATTCGGTGCCTTCCACGGCGGCGTTGAGGTTGTTGATGTAGGTCTGGTGATGCTTGGTGTAATGGATTTCCATGGTCTGCGCATCGATGTGCGGCTCAAGGGCATCGTAGGCATAAGGCAAGGCAGGCAAGGTAAAAGCCATTTCAGTGGACTCCATACTGATGGGGATTTGAGGCGCGGCGGGCATTGCCGGTGTCCGGATGCAGCAGGCGCTGGGTGCGCGGGTACTCGCCGTGCTCGCTGATGAAATTCAACAGTTCGACGTAGGTCTTGCTGCTCTGGCGCAACGCCGCCTCACGCAGGGCCGGGCGCAGGCGTTCGTCCTGCATGGTCTGCAACAAGCGCTGATGGATAGCGCACAGGTATTCGGCGCTCTCCTCCGGTTGATTCAGGCGCAAATGCAGGTCGGCGAGGTTGTGATGAGAGACGACGCAGGCCGCCACCGCTTCGTCGGCATCCGCCCAGCGTTCGAACAACACTTGCGCCAGGGCCAGGGCTTGCAGATAAGCCTCACGGGCGTCGATCAGTTCGCCCAGCATGAAGCAGCGATTGGCCCGTTCGATCGTGCGTTTCCAGTGCTCCATGGTGAGCCTCCAAAGCGGTTGCGGGGTTTACACGCCGCCGGCGGTGAGCTTCTCGGGGTTGAGCAACTCTTCCAGCTGGCTGCGCGACAGGTCGGTGTGTTCCAGAGCGACGTCGATCACCGCGCGGCCTTCCTTGTAGGCCTGCTTGGCGATTTCGGCGGCTTTCTGGTAACCGATGATGGGGTTGAGTGCGGTGACCAGAATCGGATTGCGCGACAACGCTTCTTGCAAGCGCGATTCGTTGACCTTGAAAGTAGCGATTGCCTTGTCACCGAGCAGGCGACTGGAATTGGCCAGCAGTTCGATGCTGCTCAGCAGGTTGTGCGCGATGATCGGCAACATCACGTTCAGTTCGAAATTGCCGGATTGGCCGGCCACGGTGATCACCGAGTCGTTGCCGATCACTTGCGCAGCGACCATCGCAGTGGCTTCCGGGATCACCGGGTTGACCTTGCCGGGCATGATCGATGAACCCGGTTGCAGCGCTTGCAGTTCAATTTCGCCGAGGCCGGCCAGGGGACCTGAGTTCATCCAGCGCAGGTCGTTGGCGATTTTCATCAGCGACACCGCAGTAGCTTTGAGCTGGCCGGAGACAGAGACTGCCGTGTCCTGCGAGCCAATCAGCGCGAACAGATCCTTGCCCGGGGTGAACTGCACGTCGGTCAGTTGGCTCAGATGCCGACTGAATCGCGCGGCGAACTCCGGATGCGCATTGATCCCGGTACCGACCGCAGTGCCGCCCTGCGCCAGCGCTTGCAGGCTTGGCAGCAAATCCTGCAGATGGCCGATATTGGCCTTGAGCTGCTGCGCCCAACCGTTGAGCACCTGGCTCATGCGCACCGGCATCGCGTCCATCAGGTGGGTGCGCCCGGTCTTCACATGGTGATGCACTTGCTCGGCCTTGCGCTCGATCACCTGGACCAGATGCAACAGCGCCGGCAGCAATTGTTCATGCAGCGCCAGCGCGGCGCTGACGTGGATGGTGGTCGGGATGATGTCGTTGCTGCTTTGCCCGCAGTTGACATGATCGTTGGCGTTGACCGGCTCGCCGAGCATGCGACTGGCCAGCGTCGCGATCACTTCGTTGGCGTTCATGTTCGAGCTGGTGCCGGACCCGGTCTGGAAGATATCCACCGGGAAATGCTGCATGAAATTGCCTTCGAGCAGACCTTGCGCGGCATCACTGATGGCTTTGCCCTGGGCCGCGCTGATCTGGTTCAGCTCAACGTTGGCCCGGGCAGCGGCGGCTTTGGCGAGGATCAGCGCGCGGATGAACTGCGTCGGCATCGGCTTGCCGCTGATCGGGAAGTTGTCCACGGCGCGCTGGGTCTGCGCGCCATAGAGCGCATCGACCGGCACCTGCAGTTCGCCCATGCTGTCGCGCTCAATACGTGTCTTGGTCATGCGAATGTCCTTGCAGCAAATCAATGAGAGGAATCGACGGTTGCAACTCGCAAGTGGCGAGCTGCCAGGTGTAGCGTTGCCAGCGCCGCAAGCGGCATTGGCATAGCGACAGGCGCTCCATTTCACGCAAGGGACGCCAGGCTTGATCGAGACAGACGCTGCGCCAGTGCCACGGCAACGCGATGTCGGTGGCGGTATCGAGCAGCAGACGGAAAGACGTTTCGGCGACAGTCCAGGGCGAAGTGGCTGTGCAACAGGACAGATAGCGCCCTTCGGCGAGGTAGTGTTCGATCAGGCGCGGTTCGTCAGGATCCAGCGCGCAACGGATCTGGCGGCTCATCCAGCGCCAGCTTTCGAGGTAGGGCTGCTCGTGCAAGGCAGAACTCATGATCCGGGACTCGTTCGGAGATGAGATTTATTATTAGATGATAATGATAACCAACACAAGCACTCGAGTTTGCGCTGCTCACTTGTGGGAGTTAGCCTGCTCGCGAATGCGCTGTGTCAGTCAGCACATTTACAACTGATCCATCGTTTTCGCGAGCAGGCTCGCTCCCACAGGGGATTTGTGCGAAGCGAATAAAAAGGCGCGCCATCCAGAACGGATGGCGCGCCTTTTTTTGTTGGCGGATTCGCGGCTTAGCTGCCGGCGACAGTCATCCGCTCGATCAACACCGAGCCGGTGCGGATGTTGCTGCGCAGCTCCAGATCATTACCCACTGCGACAATCTGCTTGAACATGTCGCGCATGTTGCCGGCGATGGTCACTTCCTGTACGGCGAACTGGATCTCGCCGTTTTCCACCCAGAAGCCTGCCGCACCGCGCGAATAGTCGCCGGTGACCATGTTCAGGCCATGGCCCATCAACTCGGTGACCAGCAATCCCCGGCCCATGCGCTTCAACAGCGCTGCCTGATCTTCATCGCCATGGGTGACGAACAGGTTGTGCACGCCGCCCGCGTTGGCGGTGCTCGGCATGCCCAGTTTGCGCCCGGAGTAGGTACCGAGAATGTACGAGACCAACTCGCCCTTTTCGACGAATGGTTTCGCGTAAGTGGCCAGGCCATCACCGTCGTAGGAAGCACTGCCCATGGCACGCATCAGATGCGGACGCTCATCGATGGTCAGCCATTCCGGGAACAGCTTCTGCCCGAGGGTGCCTTCGAGAAACGACGATTTGCGATACAGGCTGCCGCCCGACACGGCCGAGAGGAAACTGCCGAACAGACCACCCGCCAGTTCGGCGGAAAACAGCACCGGCACCTCGCATGTCGGCACCGGCCGCGCGCCCAGACGGCTCGCCGCCCGTTGCGCGGCACGCTGGCCGATGCTCACCGGATCGGCGAGCAGACTGCCCTGGCGATTGACGTCATACCAGTAATCGCGCTGCATCTGGCCGTCGGCTTCAGCAATCATCACGCAACTCAGGCTGTGCCGGGTCGACGCGTAGCCGCCGATGAAACCGTGGCTGTTGCCGTAAACCCGGCAGCCCTGATGGGTGCTGAGGGTGGTGCCGTCGGCGTTCTTGATCCGCGCATCGGCATCGAACGCCGCGGCCTCGCAGAGCAAAGCCTTCTCGATGGCCTGCTCCGGGGTGATGTCCCATTCGTGGAACAGGTCGAAATCCTGCACATCCCTGGCCATCAGCGCCGCATCGGCCAGACCCGAGGCTTCGTCCTCGGAGGTGTGTTTGGCGATCGCGAGTGCTGCAGCGACGGTTTCA
The DNA here is from genome assembly GCF_004307525.1 of Pseudomonas sp. Sample_21. Lineage (NCBI taxonomy): Bacteria > Pseudomonadati > Pseudomonadota > Gammaproteobacteria > Pseudomonadales > Pseudomonadaceae > Pseudomonas > Pseudomonas sp. Sample_21. Next base: position 28,302 of record NZ_RCNZ01000111.1, read on the forward strand.
CGAATCGCCTCCGGCCCGGTGGCCGAGGTGCTGGCCGAGCCTTTGCGCTGGCCGACGTACAGGGTGATGCCAAAACCCTGATCACGATTGAATTCAACGGTTTCGACCTCGCGCTGACGCACCGAAGTCGACAGGCCTTGCTCCAGCGACACCGCGACTTCACAGGCGCTGGCGCCCTGGCGCTTGGCTTCGGCGATGATCTGCTCGACCTGTTCTTGCAGTGCCGGCAATGCCTGCGGGCCGACGCTTTGAACTGCACTCATGCTCATCTCCACTCAAATTCTGCTTTCGGCTGGGGTCATCGAGCGACCGGGCCGGACAAGCGGCCCCCGACTGGTTATCATGGCGGCGTTTCTTTGCGGACTGCCACCATGGTTGATTCTTACGACGACTCCCTCGATACGGGAGAAAAAAGCAAATCTCAGGTCAAACGCGAGTTGCATGCGCTGGTTGACCTCGGCGAGCGCCTGACCACACTCAAGCCTGATCTGGTCGCCAAACTGCCGTTGACCGACGCTTTGCGCCGGGCATTGGCCGATGCGCCCAAGCACACCGCGAACATCGCGCGTAAACGGCATTTGCAGTTCATCGGCAAACTGATGCGCGACCAGGACACTGACGCGATTCTGACTCTGCTCGATCAACTCGATGCCTCCACTCGCCAGTACAACGAGCGTTTCCATAATCTGGAACGCTGGCGTGACCGCCTTATCGCGGGCGATGACGCCGTGCTGGAGAAATTCGTCATCGAATACCCGGACGCCGATCGCCAGCAATTGCGTTCCCTGATCCGTCAGGCCCAGCATGAGGTTGCGCAAAACAAACCACCTGCTTCGAGCCGCAAGATCTTCAAATACATTCGGGAGCTGGACGAGACTCAACGCGGCCTGCGTTGATAATCGCCACCGGGTGGCCGTCCTGCGCGCCACCCGAAAGCCCCGCCTCTCTTATGCGCCCGTGCCACCCACGGTAATCGCATCGATTTTCAGCGTTGGCTGGCCGACACCCACCGGCACCGACTGCCCATCCTTGCCGCACGTACCCACACCGCTGTCCAGCGCCAGATCGTTACCGACCATCGACACCCGGCTCATCGCCTCGGGACCGTTGCCGATCAATGTCGCGCCTTTGACCGGTGCGGTGATCTTGCCGTCCTCGATCAGATAAGCCTCGCTGGTGGAGAATACGAACTTGCCGCTGGTGATATCGACCTGACCGCCGCCGAGGTTGGCGCAGTAGATGCCCTTCTTCACCGAAGCGATGATTTCCGCCGGATCACTTTCGCCACCGAGCATGTAGGTGTTGGTCATGCGTGGCATCGGCAGGTGCGCATAGGATTCGCGACGACCGTTACCGGTGCGGGCCACGCCCATCAGCCGCGCGTTGAGCTTGTCTTGCATGTAGCCCTTGAGTACGCCGTTTTCGATCAGCGTAGTGCACTCGGTCGGCGTGCCTTCGTCATCGACGCTCAGCGAACCGCGACGGCCGCTCAAGGTGCCGTCATCGACGATGGTGCATAACTTGGAGGCAACCATTTCGCCCATGCGCCCGCTGTAGGCCGAGCTGCCCTTGCGGTTGAAGTCGCCTTCCAGACCGTGACCGACCGCTTCGTGCAGCAGCACGCCGGACCAGCCGGAACCCAGCACCACCGGCAAGGTACCGGCCGGCGCCGGAATCGCTTCCAGATTGACCAGCGCCTGGCGCAGCGCTTCGCGGGCATAACCCATGGCGCGGTCTTCGGCGAGGAAGTAGCGGTAATCGGTACGCCCACCGCCGCCGTGCCCGCCGCGTTCGCGACGGCCATTCTGCTCAACGATGACGCTTACGTTGAAACGCACCAATGGGCGCACATCAGCGGCCAGGCCACCGTCGGTGGAGGCCACCAGAATCCGCTCCCAGACCCCGGCCATGCTCACGCTGACCTGCTGAATCCGTGGGTCGAGTGCGCGGGTGGCGACGTCGATGCGTTTGAGCAACTCGACTTTTTCCGCGCGGCTGAGCACTTCCAGCGGGTTATCGGGCGCGTACAGTTGCGCGACATCCTGGCTGGTGAATGCCTGCACGGTGCCGTTCTGCCCGGCGCGGGAGATCGAACGCGCGGCGCGGGCTGCTGCACCTAGGGCCTCGAGGGTGATCGCGTTGCTGTAGGCAAAACCGGTCTTCTCCCCGGACTGCGCGCGCACGCCGACACCCTGATCGAGGTTGAAGCTGCCTTCCTTGACGATGCCGTCTTCCAGCGCCCATGACTCGGAAATCTGGCCCTGGAAATACAGGTCGGCGGCATCGATGCCCGGCCCGGCCAGATCGCCGAGCACGCCTTGCAGGCTCTCGATCGTGACACCGCCGGGTGCCAACAGGTGATCACTGACTGAGGACAACAACTCGCTCATAGGTTTACGCCTTAAATTCGTGTTCTGAAGCAGGCCGCTGGGCGCCCTGCGAGAAAAACCGCCGATGACGCGTCACCGGCATGCGCGCCCGGATGGACGCTTGTTCATCACTGTCGCGGGCGGCCAGCAACACCGCCTCGCCTTGTTCCTGCTGGGCCAGCACACGCCCCCACGGGTCGACAATCGCCGCATGCCCGAAGGTCTCGCGTGGCCCCGGATGACTGCCGCCCTGTGCGGCCGCGAGGATATAACACTGTGTTTCGATGGCCCGCGCGCGGATCAGTACATCCCAATGCGCGGCGCCGGTTACGGCCGTAAAGGCCGACGGTGCGGTAATCAACTCGGCACCGGCGGCACGCAATTCACTGTACAGCTCCGGGAAACGCAAGTCGTAACACACGCTCAGACCGACGCGCCCCACCGGCGTATCCGCCACCACAACATTACCGCCATAAGCATAGTCATCGGATTCACGGTATTGGCCGCGATTGTCGGCGACATCGACATCGAACAGATGCAGCTTGTCATAGCGCGCGACGATCTCACCGTTATCGTTGATCAGCAACGAGCAGGCATTGGCTTTGGCCGTGGGTTGACCCAACGGTGGCAACGGCAATGTACCGGCGACTATCCATAAGGTGAGGTCGCGGGCCGTCTGTTTCAACCAGGGCAGGATCGGCCCTTCGCCCAAGGCCTCGGCGCGGCCGATATCGGCGACGTCACGACGGCCCATGGCGGCGAAGTTTTCCGGCAGCACCGCGAGTTTCGCCCCGCTGGCGGCTGCCTGTTCAAGCAGGCGTCGGGCTTGGGCCAGATTGGCCAGCACGTCACTCTGGCTGACCATTTGAATCACCGCTAAAGACATGGCGAACTCCCATAGAGGTATTTGGCCATGCTACTCCATCGCTTCAAGGCCGGGCCGCTCAAAAAGGCTTGTCGAAGGTGATTTTCGGCTCTTTCCATGGGCCTTTGACGGTGTACTTGACGCTGGCGAAGCGCGCCACGCGGTCGCCGATCAGCTTGTCGATGAGGAACAGCGCGCCGCCGACCGCCGGTGCGCCAACAAGCAGCGCGGCGATCGGCAGGTTGTTGGTCACCGGCAAGGTCACCAGCAATTTCGCATCGACCTTGTCACCGACCAGATCCAGCGTGCCGTCCAGCTCAAGATTGCTCGAAGGCCCGGTCAGGCGAATCGGCTCGCGGGTAACGTAGACACCGTTGGTCGCCACCAGCAAACCTTTGACCCGGTCGTAGCTCAGGCCTTTGCCGAACAGGTCGGAGAAGTCCAGACGCAGACGCCGGCCGATCGAGTTGAAGTTGAGCAGGCCGAACACCCGCAGCGCCTGAGCACCACCTTCCACTTCAACGAACTGGCCCTTGTTCAGCGAGGCGTCGAGGGTGCCGGAGAAGCGCTTGGTCGCCAACCACGCCGGCGAGCCCGGCCAACGTCCATCGACGTCCATATGGAATTCTTCGCTGGTCACGCTAGGCGCGAAGCCCCAGCCTTTGAGCACGTCGGCCAGATTCTTGCCGCCAATGCGGCCCTTGTACCAACTGCTGGTCGCCCCCGGCGCGCCTTCCCAGCCGCCGTTGCCTTGCAGCAGGATGCCCTTGAGGCCCATGTCGAGGTTGTTCAGGGCGATGCCCTTGGCGGTCGGCCGCACTTTCAGCGACCAGCCACCGACCAGATCGGGGCCGAGGAACAATTGATTGAGGGTGATATCCAGCGCCGGAATTTTCGTCGGATCGACCGACGCCAGTGGATCCGGCGCGTTCTCGTCAGCCTGCACCGCCGGGTCCGGCGCCGGAAGTTTCACGTATTGCAGATTCACCGCAATCGGCACGCCGTTGGCGTCCGGCAGGCTGGCCGTGCCCTTGGCCTGCTGACTATCGAGAGCGAGATTCCATGCGCCGGGCTTGCGATTGATCTGCACCGAGGCCTGATCCAGCGTGGTGCCGAGCGCGGTCAATTTGCCGACTTTGATGTCAGCGCTGCTGAGCAGTTGCTTGGCGCTGCCGCCCGGATCCCCGCCGGCGTATTTGTTGGCCAGATCCTGCCACGGCGCAACGTCCAGCTCTGACAGCACCCCACGAATGCGCAGACCCTTGGCGCCCGGCAACACCGCTTCGCCAGCGCCGAGAAACAGTTCGCCACGGCCATCGGCGAAATTGCTCGGCGGCGCGGCAAAGGTGAAATTGGCCAGTTGATCGTAATTGACCCAGTACCGCCGCTCCTGGCCTTGCAAGGTCATGCGGAATACCGTGTCGCGCCCGACATCGGCGGTCATGCCGAACGGCGCCGGCAGATCCACCGCCACGCCTTTGAGGCTGGAGCTGACCAGCAACTGGCTGTCGGCCCCGGAAAGATTCAGCTGCAACTGATAAGGAATCGTCCCGGACACCGGCAGCGGCTGGTTCACGCCCAGCCAGTCGGTGAGCTTTTTCACTTCGACCTGCCCCGACGCCGCAACCCGGGTCTTGATCTGGTTGGGGCTGCCATCCGCGAAGATCTGCGCAGTGACCGGTTTGTCGAAGGCCCGTGCAGAGATGTTCTGGCCGCTGAGGCCTTTATTGCTGTCGAAGCGGAAATCGCCCTTGAGCTGGCTCAGTTCCAGTTTCGGTTCGGCCAGTTTCAGCCGCGCGTTGGCGGTTTTGAAATCGACGAGGATTTTCGGTTGCTCGCCCTTGGCCAGCGGAATGTCCAGTTTGAGCTTGCCATTCAGATCACCAGCGCCCTCCCAACCGGCAAAGGTCTCGCCAGTGCCAATCGGCGCGTCCTGGAGAATCTTCAAGCCATCGCCGAGGCCACCGGCAAATGCGCCATCAAGAAACAAATGCGAGTTCTGCCCGGCCGGTACGTGAGGAATATTGACGAAGACATCGCTGACTTGCGTATCGAGCAACTGGCCCTTGCTGGCCCAGATGCGCACGCCGCTGTCCTCGATGAACACGTCACCGCTGACCTTGCTCACGTGCGGCCAGCCCGGCTGAAAGGCCAGTTCGGCGTCATGCACTTTGAAGAACAGGCTGATGCTGCGATCAGCCTCGCCGGCATTCTTGCTCAGCGAGCCCTGATACTGGAAGAAACCCTGATCCACCGCGCCTTTGAGGATCGCCGTGCGCAGCCACTCATCAAGCGCCGGGCTCAACACCGCCGGCAGGTATTTCGCGGTATAGCGACCGTCGCCTTCGACCAGGCCGACGCGCAGGTCCATGTAATCTTCCTGGCTATGGTCGAAGTGCAGGCGGATGAGGAAGTCGCCGGCAATCTTGCCCTCCTCGCCCAGCACCTTCAGGTACGGCGCAATCAGGGTGAAGCCATCCTTGTCGAGCTTCCACGTCAGCCGCGCATTGGCCTGCAGGTATTGCCATGGTTTGGCGAAAATCGGATCGAGGTGCAGGACGAAGTCCTTGCTGTCGAGGCGCAACTCACCGCCGTCCAGATTGCCGCTGAGGCTGCCGCTGACATTTCGCGCCGCTGGAGCGCCGTGGTAGGCATCGAAACCGACATTGTCGAGGTTGGCGGCAAAGCCGAATTTGCTGCCATCGGTGGCGGTCGGGCGGAAGTCCAGCAGCACATTACGCAGACCGCCGGTTACCTTCAAACGCTCGACCACAGTGGCGAAGCTTTGCGGTAACGGCCCCAGCGCATTGAGCAGCGGCGTGATCGGGGTCAGATCGAGGCGATCGGCCTGCAAATGCCAGAGCTCTTCAGCCTTGGCGCTGGCGCGAGTCTGCTGCACCTGCACATGGGATTCCCAGCGGGTGTCGCCGAAGCTCATCGCCAGTGAATCAAGAGTGACCTTCGCGCCCTCGGCGGTGTTGCGGTAATAGGCGTTGAGCGCCAGATTGTTGATCTGGATCGGCTTGCGCTCGGCGTAGGCACCGGTCACTTGCGGCGCATTCAGGCGCAACGCGGCGCTTTGCAGGCTGCCTTCGGCCCAATCGACCCAGAGTTCGCCGCCGGCCTTGATCTCGGAAAAATTCCATTGCTGGGTCAGGCGCTCGGGCAGCCATTTCGACCAGTCGCTTTGCGGCAGGCTGGCATAACCCTCGATGACGCTGTTCTGCCACTGATCAGGACGCAACTGGCTGCGCAGGCTCAGCGCCACAGGCTGGCCGTCGGGCAAGGTCAGACGCGCGTCGACACGCTGGCGGCTGGCGCCGGTGCGCAGATTCAGACCGACATAGGTGAGCGTCATGGGCGCGTGGTCGAGCGGTTGCAGGGTCACCTGGCTGTCGAGCACCGACAGTTGCTTGATCATCTGCGAGCGCTGGAACAGTTGCGCTGCATCGAACGGCTGATCCTTCTGCACCGGCAGACCTTCCAGCGCCCAGGTACCGTCTTCGGCTTCCTTGAGGCTGATCTTCAAACCGTTGAGTTCGATATGCGCGAGGCGCACTTCGCGGGCGAGCACGCTGCCCCACATATCCGGCACCACCCGCACGCGGTCGAGGCGCAGAGCGTTGGCACCGTCGCCGACCATCACGTCGTGGGCCAGCAGGATCGGCGCGAAACCGCTCCAGTTGCCTTCCAGCTCACCGATTTGCAAAGGCATGCCGAGGGCGGCGCTGGCCTTGTCTTCGATGTCGGCGCGGTATTCCGCCACCAGTGGCGTCAGCTCGCGGCCGAGGCTGACGTATAACGCCATCAACACCAGAACCAACGCGCACAGGCCCAGCCCCCAGCGGGTGAGTGCGGCCAGAATGCGTGTCAGACGCTCCATGTCAGTTGGCTCCCATGGCAAAAATACTGCGAAAAGCTGAGGCCAGCCGCGTTGAATGAGTGGTGATGCAGGGCTTCAGAGCAGCACCACGTCATATTGTTCCTGGGAATACATGGTTTCCACCTGGAAGCGTATGGTGCGGCCGATAAAGCCTTCAAGCTCGGCGACGTTACCGGACTCTTCATCGAGCAGACGATCGACTACTTTCTGGTTGGCCAGCACCCGATAACCCTCGGCCTGATAGGCCCGGGCCTCGCGCAGAATCTCACGGAAGATCTCGTAACAGATGGTTTCGGCGGTCTTCAGTTTGCCGCGTCCCTGACAACTGCTGCACGGTTCGCACAACACCTGCTCAAGGCTTTCGCGGGTGCGCTTGCGGGTCATCTGCACCAGGCCCAGCTCGGTGATGCCGATGATGTTGGTCTTGGCGTGATCGCGCTCCAGCTGTTTCTCCAAAGTGCGCAGGACCTGACGCTGGTGCTCTTCATCTTCCATGTCGATGAAGTCGATGATGATGATCCCGCCGAGGTTGC
>NZ_RCNZ01000051.1:0-35562 GCF_004307525.1 Pseudomonas sp. Sample_21
GGGGGTGGATGCGGGGGGATTTGCCTGAATCCCCCGAGGATCTTTATTCGGGTTTGTTGATTTCGCGGAGCAGGTCGGCGGTGGGGATGTTCATGGTGTTTGAGTAGTAGGTTTTGTAGCCAAAGGCGGTGATGACGACTTTGCAGGGGATTTGGGTTTTATTGTATAGGAGGTTATTTAGCTCCGTTGTTGACAGGTGACGTTGTGAACTACGGTCGCTGGAGGTTTCAACCAGAAACGCGCTGGTGAGATAGGAAGATTTCTCTTTCTCTCTCTTGCTCACGTCTGAATCAATCAAACCTACGGCAGAAAATTGCATTGCTTTATCAACCGAGAAATCATGGTCATCCGCCAAGGCACACTCAAGCGTCCCTGACGCCATACCGACTCCCTCTCCACGATTAAAAAGATCCAGAACATCAACGTCCGATTGATATCGGATAGCGTACAATCGAAAACTTTCTCTTTCGACCGACACATAATTCAAATTTGCTGGAGGCTTCGCATGGTCTTTCGCACAGCCGGAACAAACGGCTAACAATGCGCAAAGCAAAAATCTGCACATCACGAAAACTCCCTCATGACTGATTCGAACAACAAATCGCTTGCGGATTTAGCTCCAGAGATAGGTGCGACAAATAGACCTTTAGCGTCTGCATGATTGGTATCTACGTTAGCATTAAGGGAAGGACCGCAAGATATGAGCCATTTTTCGCCAAAATCCGCTACACCATCTGAGGATCTCTTTGAGTAGGCATCGCTCTGACGTTTATCCAATCCTCCGCAATGGGCTCGGGACGCTCACGAGAGATATCCGAGCCTACCCACACCAATGCGCCTTCACCGACAGGGTCCAAAGTAATCAGCATAGGCACTCTGTACCCCCACTCCGACATTATTCTCGTAAGGTGCGCCCCATTCCCCCCCCCAAGACTATGTCCAATAATGTAGATAGGGCAGCTTTTGTACGGTATCAGACTCAAAACATGTCGCTGAATATCTGACTTGCCTCTGACCTCGTTGTAGCCCAGCCACTCCGACTTGTATTTCCCCTCATCTTGTAACGACTCAGCACGCTTATTAAAGTCCAGCCACGCCCGTTGTATATTTCGATACGGCCCAGAGAAGTAATAACTCTCCTTATCCCCGGCCCCACCAATAAAAAGCACAATCGCCTTGGTACTTTCCACCGGCACAGGCTTGGCGCTGACATCCTTCTTGTCGGTCAGCGTATGCTCCTTGTGCAGCTTGTAAGTGTTGCCCTTCGCGCACGTTACCGTCTCCGCAGCCATTGCCTCACTCCTCCAAAAACAGCTTGATGGTTTCAGTCAGGTGCGAACTGACTTCGTGAGTAAACCCGTCGGCATCAGACACGCCATGCTCCATGCGCCCGTCGGCGCGCTGGATCATATAGGGATGGTTGGGCATCGGTTCGCCAGTTACATCGTTGACCAGTTTCAACTTGTCGGTGAAGTGCACCGGCATCGGCAGCAGACCACTGAAAGGCGCCGCGACTACGGTGTCGCCAATGATCACCGTGCCTGAACCGCCGATGACGACATTGCCGTGGCCACCGGTGCTGTCCAGCGTCGCCGCGTTCAAGCCATTGATGAACACGGTGCCAGATACAGCGCCGCTGATCGCACTGCCGCAAGCGGACTTGTCGGTCATGCGCGCAGCCGCCAGTCCATCAAAATTGACATTTGGCGAGCCGCTGACGATCGGGTTGGTGCCGTGTCCCGGCAACGGGCAAGCGGTGGGGTCGGTGACGCGGGCAGCGGGTTTTCCGCTCATGAACAGCTCCTTGCAATGTGTCGTGCAGATCCTTTGAGGCGCGCAGCATGCGCAAATTTGCCAAGCGCTACAAATCGTCAGGCAAAAAAGGCGCTCATGCGAGCGCCTCTTTTCATAGGCTGTTACTGATGCTCACCGTACCGGCGGCACCCGAATATCCCCCGCCCGGCACTGCGTCTTCACCCCTTTGCCACACGCGCCGAACTGCAAATCCTTGTCCATGCACACCCGCACTTCCGACAGCTGCGGGCCGCTGCAAACCACCGCAATTCCATCTTCGGGAATGCCCGGATTGGCCTTGCGAAACAGATCGACAATTTCCTGCGCTTCGAAGTAGTACGACGTCGAGCCGAACGGCTGTAACGCCTGCGGAATCTTCACTGCGCCGAGGGCCTGATCGGACTTGTCCAGATAGCCCTCCGCGCCGAGACCGCTGCAGGTACCGTGCTTGGACCATTCGTGATCAAGGAGTTTTTTCGTCGGGTACATCGTCAGGCCCTTGCTGGTTTCTGCCGCCGATAGCCTGGTCAGCGGTGGGCAGGACTCTGGCCAGCCGCCCTTGGCGTATTGCGGCCACAAACCGTGCAGGACAAAACCATAACCCTTGCCGGTGCACTGCGCGTCGTCCTTGTGCGACAGACAAAAAGTCGGCGACCAGGACAGCGCCAGCAGGTAGTAGTCGAACACCCCCGCCACCGATTCCGCCTGCGCTTTGTTCGACGCCGGCTGACGCGCCGAACTCATGCCGATGCTACCGGCCGTCAGCGCGATCAGCGCCAGAATTGTAAACAGCTTTTTCATTAACCCGTTCCTTGGGACGCCTGCGTCCGTGGTTTTCGTTGTTGGCCAGGCTTGGCCAGTGCTGATTTCGACACGCTTGTATTGCAAGCGCATGACGCAAGGCAAGGCCCTGCGCCGTGCAAAGGTCTACGCTGAACAGGCAGACATCCAACAAGGGAACCGACATGAGTAAAGCAGACGAACTCGCCGCCAGACTCAAGCAGACACGGCACACCCAGGCTGATGCGGCGCTGGAAATCGATTGCTGGCCTGCTCAGGTGTACGACTTGTACCACCGCATTGAGGGCTGGCTGCAGCCAGTCACCGAAGTAGGACTGAAGATTCGGCGCAATCCTACGCACGTTTGCGAAAGTTCGCCGGACGGCGAAAGCCACGACTACGCCATCGACCAGTTGGTGATCGAAGCGAACAATCACAGTCTGATTTTCGATCCGATTGCGCGGTTCACCGAGGACGGTTGCGGACGTGTCGAGATCAAGGTGCCAGGGCGCGATCAGTCGTTGCTGCGCACGGTTGACGAGCATGGCGAAAGCCATTGGTGGTTGCAGACTATCGAGACCGGCCAGGAGCTGGATGCGATCGCGCTGACGGAAAACAATCTGCTGCAAGTGGTGCAGCAAGGGTTGAGCCTGTAAGCCGCCCAGGTTAACTGACAAAACTGTAATGTTTGCCTCAGCCAACTGAAAGCCGGGGCTGGCTAGTCTCTCTGTCATGAGCCAGACGGGGATTTCCAGCGCATGCCTTCCATTCTCACAAGACGCACTTTTGTCAAAGGCCTGGCCGCCGGTAGCTTGCTCGGTGGCCTCGGGCTCTGGCGGACACCGGTCTGGGCGCTGAACGGCGCCGCGCCCGTCAACGAACTGAGCGGCAACGAATTCGAGTTGTTCATCGGCGAAACTCCGGTCAATTTCACGGGTTCGGCACGCACAGCGATGACCATCAACGGCAGCCTGCCCGGCCCGCTGTTGCGCTGGCGCGAAGGCGATGCCGTGACGCTGCGGGTGCGAAACCGGCTCACCGCCGACACCTCGATTCACTGGCACGGCATTCTGCTGCCGGCGAACATGGACGGCGTGCCGGGCCTGAGTTTCCACGGCATTGAACCGGGCGGCGTGTACGTTTACCAGTTCAAGGTTCGGCAACACGGCACCTACTGGTATCACAGCCATTCCGGGTTACAGGAGCAGGCCGGCGTCTACGGGCCGCTGGTCATCGAGGCCAAGGAGCCAGAGCCCTTCCAGTACGATCGCGACTACGTGGTGATGCTCAGCGACTGGACCGACGAAGACCCGGCCAGACTGATGAAGACGCTGAAAAAACAGTCCGACTACTACAACTTCCACAAACGCACCGTCGGCGACTTTATCAACGATGTCGGTGAGAAAGGCTGGGGCGCCACGGTTGCCGATCGCACGATGTGGGCGCAAATGAACATGAACCCCACCGACATCGCCGACGTCAGTGGCGCCACGTACACCTTTTTGATCAACGGCCAGGCCCCCGATGACAACTTCACCTGGCTGTTCCGTCCCGGCGAAAAACTGCGCCTGCGCCTGATCAACGGCTCGGCCATGACCTATTTCGATGTGCGTATTCCGGGATTGAAAATGACAGTGGTGGCTGCCGATGGCCTGCACGTCAAACCGGTCAGCGTCGATGAACTGCGCATTGCCGTGGCCGAGACCTATGACGTGATCGTTGAACCTGAAACCGAGGCCTACACCCTCTTCGCTCAGGCGATGGATCGCAGCGGTTACGCCCGTGGCACTCTCGCCACACGCCCCGGCATGTCGGCAGCAGTGCCGGCGCTGGATCCGCGTCCGTTGGTGAGCATGGACGACATGGGCATGGGCGGCATGGACCACGGCAGCATGGACATGAGTGCCATGGATCACTCCGCCATGGGCCCGATGCAAGCCCATCCCGACAGTGAAAACAACAATCCGCTGGTGGACATGCAGGCCATGATCACCGCGCCAAAGCTCGACGACCCCGGCCTCGGCCTGCGCAACAACGGCCGCCGAGTGCTGACCTACGCCGACCTGCGCAGCGCCTTCGAGGACCCGGACGGCCGCGATCCGGGCCGCACCATAGAACTGCACCTGACCGGCCACATGGAGAAATTCGCCTGGTCGCTCAACGGCATCAAATTCTCCGATGCCGAGCCTCTACGGCTGAAATACGGCGAGCGCATCCGCCTGGTGCTGGTCAACGACACCATGATGACCCACCCGATCCACCTGCACGGGATGTGGAGCGATCTGGAGGACGAAAACGGCAACTTTCAGGTGCGCAAACACACCATCGACATGCCGCCCGGCAGCCGCCGCAGCTATCGCGTCACCGCCGACGCCCTCGGCCGCTGGGCCTATCACTGTCATCTGCTTTATCACATGGAAACGGGCATGTTCCGCGAAGTGCGGGTGGAAGAATGAAGAGGTCCATCATGACTCGACTCAGCGTGTTCTCGCTGATGCTCGCCGGCACCTCTGCCATGGCTGCCGACGCCATGCACGGCATGGACCACAGCCAGATGCCCGGGATGGATCATTCGGCAATGCAAAGCATGGACGACGGCATGATGCAGCCCGCCGCGCCCAGCGAAAGCCGCACGCCGATTGCGCCCGTGACCGACGCCGACCGCGCTGCGGTGTTCACCAGCCCCGGCGGTCATCAGGTGCATGACAGCGTTATAAACAGCTACTTTCTTGCCGACAAACTCGAATGGCAGAACGCCGATGACGGCAGCGCTTTGGCCTGGGATCTGTCCGGCTGGATCGGCGGGGATACCGATCGGCTGTGGCTGCGCTCTGAAGGCGAGCGCAACAACGGCAAGACTGAAGACGCGGAAATTCAAGCGCTATGGGGCCACGCGATTTCACCCTGGTGGGACGTGGTCAGCGGCGTGCGTCAGGACTTCAAACCCGGCGCACCGCAAACCTGGGCCGCGTTCGGCGTGCAAGGCATGGCGCTGTACAACTTCGAGGCCGAAGCCACGGCTTTCCTCGGCGAGGGCGGCCAGAGTGCGGTACGCCTGGAGGGCGACTACGACATCCTGCTGACCAATCGACTGATCCTGCAGCCGACCGCTGAACTGAATATCTACGGTAAGAACGATCCGCAGCGAGGCATCGGCTCAGGGTTGTCCAATACCGAGGTAGGCCTGCGGTTGCGCTATGAAATCCGCCGCGAATTCGCGCCTTACATCGGCGTGACGTGGAATCGCACTTACGGCAACACCGCCGACTATGCCCGCGAAGAAGACGAGGATCGCAGTGAGGCGCGCCTCGTCCTCGGCGTCAGGCTGTGGTTCTGAATTCTTCTACAAAAACAAACCGGAGACCTTGCATGCGCACATTGACCCTGCCCCTGATATTCGCCAGCGGATTGCTCCTGAGCACCCTTGCCCAGGCCCATCCGAAACTGCTCTCGTCGACGCCAGCCGAAGGCGCGGAAGGCGCCGCGCCGGGCAGGATCGAGCTGCACTTTTCCGAGAACCTGGTCACGCAATTCTCCGGGGCCAAACTGGTAATGACCGAAATGGGTGGCATGGCTCACTCGCCGATGCCGATGAAAGCCAAAGTCAGCGCCAGCAGCGATCCGAAAACCATGCTGATCACCCCGCTCGCCCCGCTGCCTGCCGGCACCTATCAGGTGCAGTGGCGCGCGGTGTCCGCCGACACGCACCCGATTACCGGTAACGTCACGTTCAAAGTGAAGTGAACAATGGCGGACCTGCTCAACATCATCCTGCGGTTCGCCTTGTATGTGGATTTGCTGCTGTTGTTCGGGCTGGCGTTGTTTGGCTTGTACAGCTTCAACGCGCTGCTGCGGTTCCGTCCGTTGTTGCGGGGCATGGCAGTGACAGGCGCGTTACTGTCAGTGGCCGGGCTGGTGCTGATGACCCGCGTCATGAGTGGCGAAACCCAGCTCGCGGCATTGTGGCCGCACCTGCAGATGATGGTGTTGGAAACGGACGTCGGCCTGGCGTGGGCGCTGCGGATGACAGCGCTGGCCATCGTGGTGATCCGGCCGGGTCTGTGGCCAGCGTCGTTGGCAGGCGCCATTGCCCTCGCTTCGCTGGCGTGGAGCGGGCATGGCGCGATGGACGAAGGATGGCTGCGGTTCTGGCACTTTCTCAGCGACATCTTGCACTTGCTTGCGGCGGGAGCGTGGTTGGGTGCCTTGCTGGCGCTGGTGTTGATGGTGAGCGGGCGGATCGGTGATACACGCCTTCGCCTGCTCGCCGATGCAGTGAAACGCTTCGAATGGGTGGGCGCGGTGATCGTGCTGACGGTGTCGGTCACCGGCGTGGTGAATTATCTTTTCATCGTCGGCCCAAGGCTCGACGGAGTGCTGTTCGGGACCTACGGGCAGCTGCTGGCGATCAAGGTGCTGGTGTTTGCCGTGATGCTGGTGCTCGCTGCGTTGAACCGCTTTCATCTTGGACCGTCACTACAACAATCGCTGCGCGACGGCCAGCACCTCATCGCCGCGAAAGCGCTGCGACGCAGTGTGGTGATGGAGCTGGCCCTTGCCCTGCTGATCGTGGCGCTGGTGGCGTGGCTCGGCACATTGAGTCCGGACCCGGGATGACACCTGTGGAAGGCTTTCACTAAACTGGGCCACCTTCCCTTTCAGAAGCCCGATCTCAATGACAACACTAAAAAGCACGATGATCCTCGGCGGCCTGCTGACCCTGGCGACTGGCGCTCACGCCGACCCCGCCACGTCCCACCTCGACAGCATCCAGCAACAAGGCCAGTTGCGTGTCTGCACCACCGGCGACTACAAGCCCTACACCTTCAAGCGCAGCGATGGCGACTTCGAAGGCATCGACATCAGCATGGCCCGCTCCCTGGCCGACAGCCTCGGCGTCAAGGTGCAATGGGTGCAGACCACCTGGAAAACCCTGATGCCCGACATGCAGGCCGGCAAATGCGACATCGGCATGGGCGGCATCTCGGTCACACTGGAACGGCAGAAAAAAGCCTACTTCAGCAACACCCTCGACACCGACGGCAAGATCCCGCTGGTGCGCTGCGCCGACCAGTCCAAATACCAGACCATCGACCAGATCAACCAGCCCAACGTGCGCCTGGTGGAACCTGCCGGCGGCACCAACGAAGCCTTCGTCCACGCCTTCCTGCCCAAGGCGCAACTGGCCTTGCACGACAACGTGACGATCTTCCAGCAACTGCTCGACAACAAAGCCGACGTGATGATCACCGACGCCTCGGAAGCGCTGTATCAGCAGAAACTCAAACCGGGGTTGTGCGCTGTGAATCCGCATAAGTACATGCAGTACGGGGAGAAGGCTTACTTGCTGCCGCGCGATGACATGAGTTGGAAACTGTATGTCGATCAGTGGCTGCACTTGAGCAAGGTCACTGGCAAGTATCAGCAGACGTTGAGTGAGTGGATTGCGGTGCCGCAATAAGCCACTGAACCCGGCCACCGCGCGCGTTTAGGGAACGGTTCGCTCAATGCACGCGGTGTCGGGAATCTGAACGTGCTCAAACTGAATGCATTCCTGGCCGGCCTGCTGTTCGGCGTCGGTTGGGGGATAGCCGGCATCTGCCCTGGCCCGGCAGTGACCATCCTGTTGACGGGCCACTGGCAGGCAATGGTTTTCGTATTGGCGATGCTCGCAGGCATGGGGTTATTTACGCTGCTGGAAACCCGACGCAACCCGTGACCGCAAAACAACCGGCATTCAGGCGCATGGCACCGACGGCAGCCAATGTCGGTGGCGGTCAATGTTTTGCATAAGAGCGCGGATTGGATGATCTCCCCAGCCACGCACTCGTCGAGATCTGCGCCAACGATTTGAACGAGGGCCTGGCAAACCAGTAGCCCTGCATCAGATAAATGCCGCAATCGGCGAGAAAGTCTCTTTCCTCGGCATTTTCTATGCCCTCGGCGATCACTTCCACGCCCAACTCTCTGCACATGTTGACCACGTTGCGCACGATGGTCTGGCGTACGCGGTCACGGTGAATATTGCGGATCAGCGCCATATCCAGCTTGATCAGGTCCGGTTGAAAATCCGCCAACAAGTTAAGGCCGGAATAGCCTGCGCCAAAGTCGTCGATGGCCGTCTTGAAACCAAACTCACGATACTCACGCAAGATATTCATCAAGTGTTTGTTGCTTTCAACGTGCTCGCCTTCCACGGCTTCGAAGATCAGCCGCTCCAGCGGAAAGCCGTATGTGCGCGCCGCTTCCAATGTGCTGCGAATACACATCTCCGGCCGGTAAACGGCATTCGGCAGAAAGTTGATCGACAGGTACTGCGTCATGCCTAAGTCAGCCGCGGTGGAAATTGCCCGCACTCGACACAGTTGATCGAATCGGTAACGGTTCTGATCGTCCACCTGCTCCAGGACAGACAAGGCACCTTCACCGTTTACGCCGCGAACCAACGCTTCATGGGCAAACGTCGTTTGATCGCGCAGATCCACAATGGGCTGGAAAGCGAAGGCGAAATCCATCTCTGGCACACCTTTGTTTCTACAGCCCTGGCAGCCACCGGGAGACGCGAATGATTTTGGAAAGTCGGTCATGACACCCCTGATAACGGGTTGTAACCTTCCATGGTGATAAATGATCAGTTGCAGGATTGCGTCATCTGCAAACCAGGCAACAACTGCAGCCCTGCGGCGCCTGAATATGCAAAGGCGCCGCGTGCTCGACGTTAAATGGTCAGGTGCGGAAATGCGCGGTCATTCGCTGCAGGTCCTGCCCCAGTGACGCCAACTCAATCGTCGCCGCCGCACTTTCTTCGCTGGCGACAGCCGACTGGTCAGCCACATCACGCACACTGACAATGCTGCGGTTGATTTCGTCGGCCACGGCACTTTGCTGCTCGGCGGCGGCCGAGATCTGCAGACTCATTTCCTGGATCGTACCGATGGACTGATTGATCTCGGTAATCGCCAATTCGGCCTTCTGCGCCAGTACCACCGTATCGAGGGTGCGTTCGCGGCTTGAGGTCATCAGCGTCGCAGCCGCTTGCGTGCCTTGTTGCAGGGTGACGATCAGCGCTTCGATTTCCTTGGTCGAGTCCTGCGTGCGCTGCGCCAGCGAGCGCACTTCGTCTGCTACCACAGCAAAACCACGACCCTGCTCACCCGCCCGCGCGGCTTCGATAGCGGCGTTCAACGCGAGCAGATTGGTCTGCTCGGCGACGGCTTTGATCACATCGATGACTTTGCCGATCTGCTCGCTATCCTGAGTCAGCACATTCATCGCACCGCCCAACTCTTCAATGGCCATGGCAAGTTCGCTGATCTGCACCGTCGCCTGCTTCACCACCGTGCTGCCGTGGCGCGCCTGCTGATCGGCGAGGGTCGCGGCAGCGGAGGCATCGGTGGTGTTACGCGCAACTTCCTGCACCGTCGAAGCCATTTCGTGCATCGCCGTGGCAACTTGATCCACTTCGCTTTTTTGCTGACGTACACCTGCGCTGGTCTGCTCGCTCATGGCCGAGAGCTTTTCCGCAGAGGTGGAAATCTGCGTGACGCCATTGCCGATACCTTGCACCAGCGTGTTCAGGTTCTGCGCCATCTCCTGCATCGCATTTTGCAGATCGCCCAACTCATCTTTGCGCGCAGACCTGGCCTGGACCGTCAGGTCGCCTTTGGCAATCCGTCGCGCCAGATCAACCGTCAGCGCCAGCGGCGCAGTAATCTGGCGCGAGATGACCACCGAAGCCAACAGCCCGATCACCAGCGCCAGCGCAGTCAATACCGCCATCTGAATAAAAGCCGAATGCTGATCCTCATGTGCAAGGCGCTGCTGGGTGTCCATCAGGCCACTCATGATCTTGTCCATCGCCTTGCTTTCCTGGTCGACCTGCTCGCGCATGTTCTGCTTCTGCTCAAACAGCCCGGCCACTTCCACCAGTACTTCGCGATAACGCCGCATGCCGGCGTGGGCTTCTTCCAGTTGGCTCGACAGCGCCGTCGGCAGGCTGGTGCGCGCCTTGCTGATATCACTCAAGAAGGTATCGATGGTTTCCATCAGCAGTTTTTTGTTCACGTCGTTGGGCACCGCAATGTAACGACGCAACATCAGGCGAAACGTGGTCATGCCATTGCGCAAGTCGGCCACCGTACGCAGCTCCCGAACGCGTTCACCATCGGCAGACGCCAGTGCACTGGTCGTGGTGCCTTCAAGCATGCCGGCAAAAGTTTGCGCGTACTTGTCCGACAGCGCCGTCAGCGGTTTCAACGCATCCGTGGTCGACTGGTCGGCAGCGATCAGCCGTTTGACCTTCTGGTCGTAGGCAACAATCGTGGTTTGCAACGCCTTCAGGGCTTGCTGGTTTTCAGCGCGGGTCAAGGTGTCCAGCGCCTTGCCCACAAGGCCCTGCAAGACATTCAACTGCGCGTTATAGGACTCGGCGAACGCTGCGTCAGCGGCGGCTTCGTACTGTTTCTCGGACAGACGCATATTTTGCGTAGCGTCATTCAACGTGCCGATCAGACGCGTCGTACTCAAGCGATCAACCAGCACGCTGTTGCTGTTATAGCCAATGAAGGCAACCGCCAAAACGGCCAGCAGAAGAATGCCGAAGCCGGTTCCCAGCTTGCGGGAAACTTTGATGTCACCGAGGAAATTCGATGCTACTGCCATATTCAGCCTCAAACGTCCTGACGCGAATCGCCAGGCATAAAAAAATTGATCTCCGGTAACCACAGTCACCGTCCAGACATTCGGGGGTCGTCATCCAGGGCGTAATACGGGACGCTCCAGCTGTCCCGGGAATGCATATGCCTATGCTGTTGAAGCGTCGAAAAGAGACCCGACGCGAGCACCGGCAGACAAACCCAGCACGTCGCAACAGAGCATTTGCACGCTGGATTTATCGTTTCAGCAAAGGTGTCTGGAGGGATGCTATTAATTTTGCGAAAACTTGTACAATTTTATATTTTTGTATAATCGTTGAACTTTTTGAGTGGCGTGATGACGCATTGCCATCATGATTTGTGGCACATCGCTATCGGCGTGAAAAGACGATGAAAATGTCAATGCAGAACCCCGCCCCTCTGCAGCAACGGCGTGCCGCATGCCACAGAGGGACACGGGTTTACGGCTTGATTTCAACCTTATCCAACGCCTGATTCACCGCCAACTCCGCCAACATCACCACCTGCGCAATGCCTAGCGCAGATTTGCGGCGCGAGTTATCCAGCGTCGCGGCAAAGTTGTTGAGCATTTCGGAGGCAGAACCCAGGGTTTCGCAGGCATTGGCCAACAGGGATTCCATGTCGTACTTGGGATTGGCGAGGTACATGCGTTCGGGCGCATCGGTGCTGGCCCTGATTAGGCTGGCGGGAAGGAGATAGTGATCAAGCGCGCGCTCGGCGGCTTCGTGGAGTTTTTTGGAATTGGCGGATTCGTAGGGGGATGCGGGGTCGGTTTCTGGCGGGTTGGGTGTTGGTTTGAACATGGTGTAACTCCTGACGGATTAACGAAAAGGAGCCATCACTCTCGCTACCAAACGAAGGGTGGAGGCCATACGCAGGTTGGTAGACCGGTCGTCAGGAACCCCGGCGCATCCGAAGACGCCCCGCGCATGACCACCATAAAACGAAGACGAGAAACGTCATCGCAAGACAGTAGTCTTGTGCTTCTGACGGAGCGGGCTACCAAACCCGATCACTGTTTTCAGTGACCCGGAGACGATAAAACCCGCAGGCTAGACGCACAAGCCGGCGGATTCTGTCTTAGGTGTAGGGGGAGGCGCAAGACAAGGTAGGCTTCGGATAACTTTCACCAGTCAGATTTAAACAAGCGCCTGCGCAATCGTTTAAACGCATACTGAAGGACAGAAAACAGGCAGAAATACACTTCCTCCCATCAGGCCGAGCGCGTCGGAGCCCAGTTCAAACCACAAACAGCGCCTCGCAAGCCTTTGCCTGTTCGCAGACCTGATAAACTCTTGCGCCTTCGCCTTCTTGATCCAGATTCCTCACATGTCCCTACAACCCGTCACACTCTCCCGCCGCTTCTCCGTCGCCCCGATGATGGATTGGCACGGCTAATTCTACAGGCCGCTAAAGTCGAGGCCTCCAGCGGCATCTAGAAACGCACGTACCATTTTCGTACCACCCCATTTCCTTTTTCCCCAGGCGGGACAAGCGAACTTCCTCTCGCATCGTCGGCGCACCCGCCTGTCGCTCCAATCCAGAGCACTTCCCACAAACGTTTTTGTCGCGGGCAAAACGACTGCGCACGAGTGTCTCTTCGTCATCTGCTTGAGTAAGTGGCGAGGCGATCAGCTGTACCGCCTGATAGGTAATGTTCCTTTTTCGGGAGAGGCATCGGGAAAAGGTAATTTTGGTAAGCCGAGCGGTCGATTTGGCTGAAAGCCTTGATTTCACTGGGCTGCAAAGGATCGGAATGAAGTAATTTTTGAGTAATGTAGAAGTAAGGTAATTACCTTTTAAAGAAGTAATATTTGTTTTTGCGCTTCCCTTACAAATCAATGACTTACAGCGACATTACTTTTTTCATTACTCAAAATTACTTTCTGAAGTAAGCCAGCAAAGCCAATGAATACAGGGCTTTCGCCGGTGTCCCGATATTCGGATTACCACATTACTTTTTTCCGATGGCGTTCCTGAAAAAAACGCATCGAAAGGTTGCGTCTACCTGCCTTCCGTTTCGCCAGGTCCGTCCTGTCAGATAACCACCCTTCGCAGGGATCCGCAGGCTTTTTGAACTTCGACACCCCTACTACAGCGCCCGGCCGGGGGGGGCGCTCGGCCAGGTGCAGGACTGCGGAAAAAAAGACCCATTTAGCCCGCAGGCGAGGTGGGGGGACGACGGCACGCACCAGCTTATAAACGTGACCGTAGACACCCCAATGGCAAAAAGCTATCGTCCACCACTACATGGAAGACGCCAAAGGACAGACGATGAAACGTAAACTTCAAGTTTTTATATCCAGCACTTTTACAGATTTAATCGAGGAACGGCAGGCTGCTGTGAGTGCGATATTAAAGTCGGGACATATCCCGGCAGGCATGGAACTATTTACCTCTGGCGATAGATCCCAAATGGATACCATTACCCGATGGATCGATGAATCAGATGTATATATGCTGATTTTGGGGGGACGATACGGGTCGGTCGAACCGCTGACAAACTTAAGTTATACCGAGCTTGAATTTGACTATGCAGTAGAACAAAATAAACCGATGTTCTCCGTTGTCATAAACGAGCAAGCGCTGGAAGTAAAAGTTCGAGAGCATGGCACTACTTTCCTTGAAAAAAACAATCCAAAAGAATTAAAATTATTTCGAGAAAAAGTGCTTTCAAAAATCTCTTCATTTTTCGATGACACAAAAGATATAAAACTTTGCGTACACGAAAGCCTAGCTGACTTCTTGAACAATCGAGATCTTAAGGGTTGGGTATCTGGCCATGAGATTGTGGACACGACCCCATTATTTGATGAAATAAAAAAACTTTCAGAAGAAAACACTTTACTCAAAGAAACGATTGCTGCGCTGGAGAAACCTACTCCAACAGCACCGGAGGAAGTGAAGGGTAGTGATCACCAATTTTCAGAATTAATTGACACCCTAAAAAGCATAATGATTAAGGTGCCAGCAGAAATTTCCACTGCTGGCGAAGAATATGAACTTAGCCTGCTGACTATTTTCTACTTCAATAAGGACTATTTAGTTGCAGGAATAACAAACTCAACATCAGGAAATGCCGTTAGTAAATTTCTTTACTACAACATCTGCACCAAACTTCAGGTATACGGACTAACAGATAACGAAAAAGTTACTGGGGTAAGATATCGCCGCTGCTTTGTAACTAGCTTAGGCATGAAATTCCTGGCACATTATGAAAAAACCCAATTAGCAGAAAAAAAATCAAAAGCCACAACTAAGGAGACAAAAGAAGCGAAAGAGGCGAAAGAGGCGAAAGAGGCGAAAGAGGCGAAAGAGTTAGAAAAACCCAAAAACGAAGTTACAGAAACAAAACCCGCCGCCCCCAAGAAACAAAGCTCCCAAAAAAACAAATAAAATCAAAAGATCTAACACAAGATCACTTTATTAGTGACCTTGTGTTGGCCATTCAAATCTCATACGGCCTAAACTTAATCACTTCGTCTCCCGCCCAGTCATTTAGCTGCAAAATCCTCGTCTGAATCGGCTCCAGCTCGTTGGCGGCATAGATCTGCGCCGCCTCCCTGATTGATCCGAACCCGCCCGCGTTCTGCGGAACGATGCCCATCAACTGCGGCGGAATACGCAGGCTCGCCAACACATCATCCCGCGTCTGATTCTTGATCGAGTTGAATTCATCCTTCGCTGCCACCTCGCTCACCGGGATCAGCTGGATCCCGTCCTTTTTGCCGGTCGGCGAGTAAACAAACAGATTCCGGAAATTCCCCGGCCCCTTCGACTCCTTCAGCGCCTTGCGTAGCGCATCAATGTCAGCCTCGGTCTGCGCCGCGTCCGTCATGTACAGAATGAAACCTGCATGACTGCCATTCTCGTAATACTTGCGTCGAAACAATGTCGCCGACTCGTTCAATAACGCCGACTGCAAAGCGCTGATCCACTCCGGCAACCCATAAATCTCCTGGTGCAGATCTGCTTCACGCAGATGAAAAATGCTGTCCGCCTCAAACGCGTGTTCATCCTTCCACCCC
Organism: Pseudomonas sp. Sample_21; assembly: GCF_004307525.1. Taxonomy (NCBI): domain Bacteria; kingdom Pseudomonadati; phylum Pseudomonadota; class Gammaproteobacteria; order Pseudomonadales; family Pseudomonadaceae; genus Pseudomonas; species Pseudomonas sp. Sample_21. The sequence continues at coordinate 15,278 of NZ_RCNZ01000051.1, forward strand.
CGTACCTGGTAGAAGCGCCCATCCGGCCCGGCACGCATGTATTTGGCCAACGGCGTCTCCAGCTTACGAACACCGCCCAATCGCGACCGCCGCCCCTCAAGGTAGCCATTGCCCAAGCACAGGAAATCCAAAGCAAACTGCTCAAACGAAGCCCGCGACAGCAACGGATGCGGGATAAACGTCTTGCTCAACAGGTTGCGCTTGAACATCAACCCGGAATGCAGATGCACGTTCGCCCCCACCGACCGAGCCAGCCCGTCCAGCGACAGCGGCGGCTCATACCACCGCCCGTTGAACCAGCACTCCAGGTAGTCGAAAACCTCTCGACCACCCAGCACCGGCGTCGGCTCGCCGAAGGAAAACACCTGCGTCCCGGCGCCGGTGGCGGGTGTGGTCGCGGGCAACATCTGGTTGGCCATTTGTTCATTCATCAGTAAATCTCCATACGCCCGGTGTTGGCAGTGGTCTGCCCCTCAAGCGGTTGGTGACCTCAATCCAGTCCCACCTCTCCTCGGAGACCCTTTCGCCATTTTCCGGTAACCTTTCAGCACCCAGGCCAGTCCTGGCGTAAGTCAATGGACGATGGAAACAAGGATGATATTGAATGATTTCCTCTGCACGATTAGGCGACAAACACGTCTGCCCATTACCAGGTCACGGCACTACCCCGATCGCCTCCGCCAGCGGTGACGTAAACATCAATTTCATGGGCTCTGCTCGAGTCGGTGATACGTGTGGTTGCGGAGCGGTGATTACAACAGGCTTCCCATCTATTCAGGTCAACGGTCGCCCAATGGCCCACTTGGGCAGTCCGACCAGTCACGGCGGCACAGTCATAACCGGATCAGGTGACGTCGGTGGCGGCTTCGTGATGGGGGACGCAGGCGGTGCAACGATCATCAATTTCATGGCGCTCGGAGCCTTCCGCCCCGACGGATCCCTGGACGATGAGAAGATGGCAACGTTGCTGGCCGACCTGAAACTCACTGAAAAAGCCAAAGCAGCAAATGCTCTGGTTGAGCCAAAGTCCGCCGCAAAGCAGCCTGATAAAAAAACCGAAGAGAAACCCGAGCCAAAAGCCGCACCCGCTGCCTGTAAAGACCCGGACATGATGGAGCAACTGGCGACTTACATCGCGGCCGAGATGAACACCAACATAAATAGCCCAGCCGTTCGCCAGATGAAGGAACTGAACAGCTACGACGCACATGCAAAAACCAAGGAATACATGGCACTGCCCTTTTACCTTCAGCTCGGTCCCAAGCCAGACTTCTATAGCTTGGCGCTGGGAATGAAGGCAAAGGCTCTGGCTATCTGGACTGAGCGGGTTGGCCAGAATCGCCCATGGGACCACAAACCGATCATCCGCAGGACTATCGGGGGCGTTTGGCACAAGCAGGGAGAGTACGATTACTTCTACGATATTTGGTCGAACATTCATTACGGCTATGTGGGCAGGGCTGGCGGCCTATCCGAAAGTGCATTACTGGATGGTGCAGGTGGCGAGCAGATCGTTTCTGACGCTTTACGAAAAGCCCAGGAGGTCGTAACGAAACCAAAAGAACAGTGGGAGCTACCCGGCCCAAACCGTTCAGGCAATGTCGACGGTTTGAGAGCGTGGGACGATGCGCCCGACCGAATATCCATCAGTATCGGCGTGAAGCTCTATCGCCAACATCCCAATGGGGGCATTACCGCCAAAATGATCATGGATCAGGTGCTTGCAGTGCCCTCTAAAGAATGGGGAAAAGGAATCAAACTACATGAATGCAAATAAAACCAGACGCCGGTATGGGCGCTGGATCCTTCTGGCGCTCATTGCTCTTCCAATCGCTGTCTGGTACCTCGGCTCCCCCGTCGTAGCGGTCAATTTTTCCCCGAACAGTGAGGGAGAATTTCACTACGTTTGGAACACCCAGGACAGGATTCATAGAGGCGATATCAAGCATGGTGGCGCAGCCGTCGAGTTCGGCTACCTATTTCCTGATGACGATTTTTTCATGATGTTTGATTGGTGGACTGATAAAGGTTTTCAGAGGTGCATCGACATCAGCCCCAAATGGGGCCGAACCATTGATATTTATCTGGATGCAACAGGCAGGATCGATATTGCTAAAACCGGCCCGGACGTTATTGCTCGAATAAAACAATGCACTGGCGAACCTGACCCTTTCCGACCATGAGTTAGCCGTGAGCTCTCATGGAACAGCAAGTAGGCCACATCGATCGTCATAGATGGGGCGGCTGCGCCCCAATCTACTCCGAGAATCCCATTCAGTCTTTCCAGCGCAATCAAGACTGGACGTAAGTGCAGCCATTGATGCACTCGAATCCTGCGTTATCGCCCGCTTGAGCGCCCGCTCATCCAGCTCTGATTCGCGCTCGTGTAGTTCGTTTCCGGGGCGCAAATCTCGCTCTCTTGGTAGACTTGCACTCCATTCCGCCTGATGTGGTGCTGCGCGGTGTAACGCACAGCTCACATCCGCCAGTTTTCGAGTCCCGACAACTGCCATAACCGAAAGTGGTACGCATTGGCTTCGAGTGGGTACATCGTACCAATCAGATCCCGAAAACCCTTGAACACGCCCAAAAGCACGCCGAAAACACGTTGAGTAAAATGGTCCAGAATCAGAGCTTCAGCCCAGTAAAATCCATGCCTGAGCCGTCTCGACGCTTCAGTGTGGCACCCATGATGGATTGGACGGACCGCCATTGCCGTTTCTTCCTACGTCTCCTATCGAAGAACGCCCTGCTCTACACCGAAATGGTCACCACCGGCGCTCTGCTCAACGGCGATCACGAACGTTTCCTGCGTCACAACGAAGCCGAGCACCCGCTCGCGTTGCAGCTCGGGGGTAGTGTTCCGCTCGATCTCGCCGCCTGCGCGCGCATGGCGCAGGAACATGGCTACGACGAGGTGAACCTGAACGTCGGCTGCCCGAGTGATCGTGTGCAAAACAACATGATCGGCGCGTGCCTGATGGGGCATCCGCAGTTGGTGGCCGATTGTGTGAAGGCGATGCGTGATGCGGTGTCGATTCCGGTGACGGTGAAGCACCGGATCGGCATCAACGGGCGCGACAGTTATGCCGAGTTGTGCGATTTCGTCGGGACTGTGCGGGATGCCGGATGCACGAGTTTTACCGTGCATGCGCGGATTGCGATTCTGGAGGGGTTGTCGCCGAAGGAGAATCGCGACATTCCGCCGTTGCGCTATGACGTCGCGGCGCAGCTGAAGGCGGACTTTCCGGAGCTGGAAATTGTGCTGAACGGCGGGATCAAGACCATGGAAGCCTGCCATGAGCATTTGCAGACCTTCGATGGCGTGATGTTGGGGCGTGAGGCTTATCACAATCCGTATTTGCTGGCGGAGGTGGATCAGCAGTTATTTGGCAGTTCGGCGCCGGTGATCAGTCGGGCTGAGGCGTTGGCGCAGTTGCGGCCGTATATCGCCGAACATCTGCTGGCCGGTGGTGCGATGCATCACATCACGCGGCACGTGCTGGGTTTGGGCACGGGGTTCCCCGGGGCGCGCAAGTTTCGTCAGTTGTTGTCGGTGGATATCCACAAGGCAAAAGATCCGTTGGCGTTGCTGGATCAGGCGGCTGAGTTGCTTGAAGGTCGTTGATTGATGGTTTGAGTGTGCGGGCGCCGCATGAGCGTTGCCCGCTGTTTTGTTGTACTGACAGGATGTCTCTTGGTTATGCCCGCGTTTAAACGTGCTCTATTCAATCGCTTCACCCTCCTCGCTTTATGCTCGACGGCTTCCTCCAACATCTTCGCCGACTGCAATTTTGCGCGAGGGTGTGGTGAAGGGAGCGGTGGCCCATTTGAATCAACGCAAATGTCCGGCTTTCTGGTGTTCACGGCGACGATGGTGTCGGTCGATGGAACCTCGGACGTATCCGGCCTCAAAAAACGTGTTTACTCGGCTGAGGAAATCGAAGCCGCGCGGTACTTCCTGGCCAGCGACGGCATGCTGCAGGCTGCGTATTTCACCTCGGCCTTGCAGCGCTTTCGTCAGGAGTCGTCGGATTCGACGTTAAACGATCTCGCCGTGGCGGCGTTGATCAGCGCGCAGTGATCAGGCGGCCGCTGCGGCGGTCCAGTTGACCCAACCAAACAGCCACGTCGCCAGAATCAACAATCCAAAACCGATCCGGTACCACGCGAACGCGGCATAGCTGTGGTTGGCAATAAACTTGAGCAAGCCGCGTACGGCGATCATGGCGAAGATGAACGCGGTGACGAAGCCGAGGGCGAAGACTGGCAGGTCGTTGGGTTGGAACAGGTCGCGGTATTTGTAGCCGGAATAAACGGCGGCGCCAACCATGGTCGGCATGGCGAGGAAGAACGAGAACTCGGTGGCGGCTTTGCGCGATAGGCCGAAGAGCAGCCCGCCGATGATGGTCGAGCCGGAACGCGAGGTGCCGGGAATCATCGCAAGACATTGTACGAAACCGACCTTCAACGCGTGGGACCAGCGCATGTCGTCGACATGTTCGACGCTGACTACATGGCTGCGCTGTTCGGCCCACAACATGACGATGCCGCCAACAACCAGGGCCACCGCAACGGTGATTGGGTTGAACAGGTATTCATGAATCGCGTCGGCGAATAACACGCCGAGGATAACGGCCGGGAAAAACGCGATCAGCAGATTAAGGGTGAAACGTTGCGCGTTGCGCTCGGTGGGCAGGCCTTTGACGATTTCGAAGATCTTCGGACGAAATTCCCAGACCACAGCAAGAATGGCCCCCAGTTGAATAATGATGTTGAACGCCATCGCGCGTTCGCCGCCAAACTCGAGCAGGTCGGCGACAATAATCTGGTGGCCGGTACTTGAAATGGGCAAGAACTCGGTCAAGCCTTCTACCGCGCCTAATATCAACACCTGGAAAAGGGTCCAGAAATCCATTAATCCTCCGTCAGAGCACTCAGGGTGAGCGACCAGTCAATAACACTCAGGGGTTGAGTATCTGAGTTACACAATTGGCGCATATGAAGATCCAAAGATCGCAGCCTTCGGCAGCTCCTACATTTGGAATGCATTTCCATGTAGGAGCTGCCGAAGGCTGCGATCTTTTGATTTCGAAGAATAGGTCTAACGGACTGCCACACTCAAGTCATGTTAGTAATCGTCGGCCGACGAACTAAACGGAAAAAATTTACATCTATTACTACAAATATTTCAGTTCAGATATGAAGTGTGATCAACCTCACACATTGTTGACATGGCCAATCAATGGCAAAAGGACATAGACAAAGCCATCGCCACAAGCTCAAAATAGTGGCACCATTGCATATAGCCATCACTTACGCATTAGTTCACAAGCCCGAGAAAATCAACTAAAAGCCTGAAAAGCTTAGTTATTGTTAGAAAACTCGGGAGACACGTCTAAAATCCGCACAAATGTTACCAATTGTCAGTCACAGATGAGAACCGGTGCTTTAACATCCCGATGTCAGCACCTAATTCGAGTCAACGCATGATGCTCTCAGGGAACTTGGCGACGAGAAGTCCGCGCCCGACAAATGATGAATCCGGTGTTCTTGCGCTGGGTCGTACACTGGGTGTGGCTGATCATTTGAGATCGCTGATCGCAAAGCACGTGCAACCCGATATGACCCTGGAAACAGGTGCTTTCACTAGTTCATATAAACAGCACGGCTACATAGGTTCCTATCGCGCCATTTTCGTCATCATCGATAGTCCACAAGCCATCGAAGAAAATCTGGCCCTGGTGCAGACCCTGCGCGATGACAACTTGAAGCCACTTATTTGCGCTGTCGTTACCGGCCGCGGTGCCGTCAACAAGATCAAATATTTCCTCGCCGGGGCGGATGCCTGTATCAAGCTCAACACATTGAGCGATGACAGCGAAGACTTGCTCGCGGAGTTCTTCAACAGCGAAGACTGGCAACGAGATATCAATCTCACGCTTGATCCGACGCGGATCTGCCTGATGGACAGTCGGCGCAAACTGGATATCTCTTTCGCTGAAATGAAGATCCTCGAGGCCTTTGCGCACACCGGCAATCACATTCTGAGTCATGATGAAATCGCCAGCATCATGGGCCTCAACACCAATTTCTACGACCCTCGGGCACTGGAAAAATCAATCAGTCGCTTGCGTGGAAAAATCAAGGACATGTATGGTACAAACGCGATTCAGAGCATCCGCGGCTACGGCTATCGCCTGATGCGGGGCCTGATATCGACTGCCTGAGTCTCGGGCAGTCTTCCCTTTTGCATACGTACGAAGGATCGTCTGATGCAGCCATATCGTTTCAATTGCGCCTCATACTTATTAAAACTCAAGCACTTGAATGAGCACGGCATCACGCCACATAACAATAAAACTCCATAACATAGCAGCAGATCGAGTGGAATTTATCGATGGCCATTTTCGGCCAGAACCCTGCCTACGATTACTTCCGAGGAAGTCATTGCTCGCCTGCCGATTTATCTTTTAGCCAATTTTGGTGTGTATTTAGGAGAGAGACATGGAAACGAGTACAACCCTCCCCAGAAAATATTTTGTTGTTGTGACGCACAGCACAACGTCGCAACGTGAACTGGAAAGCATCTTGTCCAGTGAGCGTTTCAATTCGTTTGGCACGTCGCAGGCACAAATGTTTGTTGAAGGTGTTGCTTCGCCCTCTTCCGCCCCGATGGTCATGGAGTTCAGTTACCCAAGCCTCAGCCGAAAGAATGTTGCGCGCAGTATCGAACATGATACTCAACGCATACTGGCCACTCTTGAAAATGAATGGCGAGCCGCGCAAACAGACAATCCGTTTCAAAGCTTCCCGACCCGCAGTGCAGAACGCGCTCATATCTCCAATGTCAGCGAGAGCACTGAGCCTTGCAGCGACACCTGGCATCTTGACGATGAACAAGGCGTGTTGCTCAAGGACAATGTTGCGATCAGCCTGACTGGTTTGGAAACCGCTCTGGTCAGGAAAATGCTGAGCCATGAAGAGCGCGTGGTCAGTCGTGATGACCTGATCATCAGCATTGGCCGGGAACCCGAGCAATACCGTGGCCTGGAAATGTGCCTGAGCCGATTGCAGGATAAATTCAAGAGCGCAAGTAATGGCGAGCGATTGTTCCGAGCCGTAAGAAATCGCGGATATTGCCTGATCCAGGAAGTCGTTGCTTAATCACAAGCGACACACAAACCAAGACAAACAGATATAAAGTGCGACTACAACAACAAGAAGAGCACTCTGTTTGGGTTCACCCTCCCTGATTCGATAAAAGCTTCCCTGCCTCCACCCCTCAACAGTAACAAATACCCCCTCGCTTTTTCATCCCCCGCTCTACGACCTTTTCTAACAGCCATTTATTTAATTATTAAAAAGTTGGCATTGTGCCATCTTGTTAGAACTCGTCAGACACCATTCCCAGCAATAACTTAGTCTATTGGCTGACGACAGTTCGGCTCTCGATGTTGTTACCTCAAGACACTCGCTAAAACAAAAACAATAAGTCTGCATAACAACTCGGCTTTCAACTGTTGAAACCTGAATGGACGTCTTTTGGGGATATCGTATGGATCTTTCTCTCAGTATTAATCGAAGCACGGGCCTCAAGGGACTGACCTTTTGGGGCCAATGGGCGCTGGCACAGGCTTTCGTTGTGACGCTGCTGTTCATTCTCGCTGAACAGCACACCGGCACCGTCGCGTTCTACTACCGAATGTGCGCCACCCTCGCCGTCCTGGCTTCGGTGCCGGCTTACACATTCAGCGGCGTTTATCGCAAACGCGACAACTACCTGACCGGCCTCGGCCGCTTGTTCATGGGCTGGTCGATGACCATGGCCGCGCTGGCGTGCATCGCGTTTGTCTGCCAGGCCGATGAGCTGTTTTCCCGTCAGGTGATTCTCAGCTGGGCGGTGTATGGCTTCCTCGGTCAGGCGTTCCTCTACGCGCCGCTGCATGCATTTTCCAAGTACTACCAGCGTTCGCGTAAAAGCGAACACCGAACGTTGATCGTCGGTACTGGCGAATTGGCGTTGGGCCTGGCGAAAAAGCTCAGCCAACTGGAAAACCTGCCGCTGATCGGTCTGGTCAGCAACGGTGACAAACCGGTCCTCGCTTCCGACGCACCGCGTGTCGTTGGCGCTCAGGACGAGTTGCTTGAGCTGATCGAAGCCCACGACATTCGCCGCCTCTACATTACTCTGCCGCTGTGCGAAGCCGCGAAAATCGAAGCGATGTATGTCGACTTACTCGGGGCTAACGTCGATGTAGTGTGGGTGCCGGACTTGAACAGCCTGACCCTGCTCAACCACTCGGTGAAAGTCGTGGACGGCTTGCCGGCGATTTACCTCAACGAAAGCCCGCTGACCAGCCGCCCCACCGCTGCTCTGAGCAAGAGTCTGGTTGAGAAAACCGTGGCATTCCTGGCGATCATCGCGCTCAGTCCGCTGCTGTTGATCATCGCTCTGGCGGTGAAAATCAACTCGCCCGGCCCGGTGTTTTTCAAGCAGGACCGCCATGGCTGGAACGGCAAGGTGATCAAGGTCTGGAAATTCCGCTCGATGCGTGTCCACGATGACCGCGAAGTGAAACAGGCCAGCCGCAATGACTCGCGCATCACTGCAGTAGGTCGTTTTATCCGCCGCACTTCCCTGGATGAGTTGCCGCAACTGTTCAACGTGTTGCAGGGGCATATGGCGCTGGTAGGTCCACGGCCGCATGCGGTGGCGCACAACAATTACTACTCCGGCAAGATCCTCGCTTACATGGCGCGTCACCGAATCAAACCGGGCATCACTGGCCTGGCACAGATCAGCGGCTGCCGCGGTGAGACCGACACCATTGACAAGATGCAGAAGCGTGTCGAGATCGACCTGCAGTACATCAACAGCTGGTCGTTGTGGCTGGATCTGAAGATCCTCGTGAAGACGCCGTTTACGTTGTTGTCGAAGGATATTTACTGAGGCTTAGCGCTGCAGATCACAAGGGGACGAAAGTCCCCTTTTTTGTGGGCGGGATTTGGGTAACCGGTATCGACTACAGGTGCGCCCCCGTGGGAGCGAGCCTGCTCGCGAAAGCGGTGTGTCAGGCGATGGAGATGCTGGATGTGCCGGACCATTCGCGAGCAGGCTCGCTCCCACAGGGATCAGGGTTAGGGTCGAAAACTGTGCTGTAACACAACCCCTGTGGGAGTGAGCCTGCTCGCGAAAGCGTTGTGTCAGGCGATGAAGATGTTGGATGCGCCGGCGCCTTCGCGAGCAGGCTCGCTCCTACAGACCAGCGCTTACTCGGTAATCTTCTCGAAGTTGCGATAGAACATGTCCCCTTCCCGGCTATCCGTCATCGAGTGCAGTTGATAGCTGCGGCTCAGTCTGGCGCCGCCATCTCGGGTCAGTGGTGCCCAGACCAGGTTGGCGCGGCGCATGGTCGACATGCTCATCATTTCGTCGAACGGGATCGACAGGTACAGCCCCTTGTCGAAACTACCTTCGCCATATTCGGCGCTGCTGGCCGTGGTGATGGTTGCCCAGGCACCGACGCGCACGCCGTTGAAGAACTCACGGGAGATATCCACGGTGGTGCCCCAGTCTCCGGCCAGATAGCGACCGACACTGACCGCCGCCAGCGTGTCGAACGGCAGATCGGTATAGCCAGTGATATGCCCGGTCACGACCGAGTAATCGCGCAAGGCAAAGCCCTGATCGAAATCACGCTGGCGCACCCAGTTCAGATCCGCGCCCAGCGACCAGCGTTCGCCGGTCGGGCGGAACAACACTTCCGCGCCGACGCCGGCAAACATCGATTCCAGGTAGCCGCCGTACACCATGCCGTAGAGATCCTTGTCCAACTGCTCGGCATGGCTGAGCTGGAACAACGGCATGGTCGTGTTTGACGTCGTCAGGTACTGGCGCAGATCCGTGCGCACGCGGGGCAATCCGCTCGGCGCGTCGTAGACAAATTTGTCGAAGTTGTTGACCAGGTTGGCGCTGAGCAAACCGCTCCACCAGGTGTTGCGGTTGAAGCGATATTCCGCGTCCGCATCAGCACTGAATTGATAGAGCAAACCATCCGGGCCGCCGACGTTCTGCTTGAAGCCCAGACCCACGCCATAGCTGAAATGCTGCGGCGCTTCGGTGTAGAGGGTCTTCTCGTTGTGCGGCATCGCCGGGTTGATTTCGGTGGTGCGGTGCAGCGCCTCCAACGGTTCTTCGTTGTTGATCACTTCGCGGAAGGTCTGGCGCGGCAGGCTGGTTTCTTCCAGCGGCAAGTCGTAGCGCTTGTTGACCACGGTAAACCAGTCGATGTCGTCGTTGACGCTGTTGTCGAGAATCCGGCTCGCGCGGCCAACGGCTTTGGACGAATGGAAATAACGCTGCTGCTCGCCATAGACGATCAGTTCGGAATCGCGCTGGCTGATGCGCTCGACCTTGTACCCGGCATTCTGCTGCAAACGCCGCGACACATCGGCCCAGTTGACCTGCTCCATCGAGGTCGTCGGCGCCTTCGCCGGCAGCGGTTCGGGGGTCGGGTCGTAGGTCTTGGCCGGCGCCTTGCGGCTGACGAAATTGGTGTGAAAGGTCACGCCGAACATCGCCGTGTTGCCCCGCTCCCACGCGGCGCTCAGGTCGATCGAATCCGTCACCTTGAACACCGCGCCAAGGTTGATCGGCGAGTCCTGTTTGATCTCGTTGTCCTTCGGCTCGTTCTTGTAGTCGTTGCCTTCGAATTCCAGCTTCAGGCTCAGCCGATCCCACGGCGTCTGGTAGCTCACGCCACCGAACAGAGAAGGCTTGCCACGAAAGTACGAGCCGGAGTTGACGTCACCGGTGCCTTCCAGCGCCGGGCGCGTATCGAAGCGATTGCTGACGTAGCCCAGCGGGTTGTCGAAGTCGCCGCGATTACCGATGTAGCCCCAGGCAATGCCGGCGCTGAAGTCGAAATTGTCGAAGCGCTTGTTGGCGACGAAGAATTCGCTGGAGAACAAACCGGTACCACCGATATCTCGAAAGCCCAGCGCCACTTCCGGCGCCCAGTGGCTTTCCTGCCACAGGCGCACTTTGGCGTCGACCGCCTTGTCCTTGTAGCTTTGACTGCCGCTGAGGGCCTCCGAGCCGTACGGCCGGTTGGTGATCGCGGTGTAGCGGAACGAACCTTCGAGCCAGTCCAGCGGTTGCAACGACACGCTGTAGCGGCTGTAGGGATCGGTGCGGTTGGCGTTGACGCTTAGCTCGCCGGCCGGGGCCATGCGCGCCGTCGGCGTCTGCAACAGACCGGCGCCACCGAAGTCATTCTGGGTGATGCGCGGCTCGGCGTGAGCCAGACCGCAGGGCAATAACAACACAGCTGCAAAACGTAACTTCAACGAACCACCTCGGCCAGCTGCGTGGCAATGAATTCGGCCAACTGCTGATTCAATTCAGGAAGAGGCGGATCTAGATCATCATTTTTTATCGGCACCAGAATCCTGCTGCCGGCCACCGGAAACTGCCCGGACTCGCGATTCCAGTGCGCGATGCCGACGCGCCGCGACACGCCGTTGGGCTGGATCAACCACAGGTAATCGGCCTCGGCATCGTCGAGAATCGAGCAGCCTTCGAGATATTCGCGGGCCTCCTGCAATGGCTGGTACGGCAAGTGACATGGCTCGGTGACCGCGCCCAACACTTGCACTTCATCAACCCGTTTCGGGTAGATCAGCCGATCGCCGTCATCCAGGCGAATGTTGCGCGCGAAGCCGACTTCCACCGCCACCGGATCAAGGTCAGCGATCTGCCGTCCGGTCACCGGCATCTGTCGAACCTCTTCGGCAATGCGCTGTGCCAGTGCCGCGCGGCTTGGCCGATCAAACAGCGTCGCCATGCGTTGCAGGACCTCGAGATCGAACAACACGCCGACCTTGAGCCGCGTCTGCTCCTCGACCAGCGACTGGCGCAACAAGCCGCCCGCCAGCCAATAGCCTTCGGCATTGGGCACGGCTTCGCTGATCACATCGAACAGGCGTCCACCCGGCGGCAACGCGATCGGACCGGGATTGGCGACGTCGCCGGACACAGTGACGGCGGCCTGACTCGCCTCCGCGATCAGGAAAAGACCCGCCGCGATTAGGCTTAAGCGCTTCACGGCAGATGCCTGCGGTCAGGAGTCAATTGCACCAGCTTCACGCGCAGTTGCGAGGTCAGTTGTTGCTCGCTTTGCAGGATGAAACCGTCGCGCGGGTCGACCCAGTAACGGTTGGTCGCACTGAGGCCGATGGCTGGCGCGTCGATCTGTTCATCGACGCGCAGCACCGAGTAAGCCTTGTCGAGAATCTCCAGGGTCTCGGTGGAACGGCGCGAAAAGCGGCTGTTGACGATCACGCCGACTTCCTGGCCCTTGTACAGATCAATCCAGCGCCGTGTGGTGAAACCGTCGGCGACGTGATGCAGGCCTTGCTTGAACGGCGAGTCATCGGCCAGCCGCGTGCCATCCAGATCACCTTGCAGGCCGAGGCCGATACTGCGCACGGCGAGACCATCGCGCAGCAGCAACACCTGCTTGCCGGAGGCGACCCAGAATTGCAGGTCTTCGCGCTCGCGCACCAGCGCCAGTACACCTGAGCCGGATGGCGTGGTCAGTTTCAGTTGCGGGTAGTTGACCCCGGCGACTTCGGCCGCTGTCACATCAACCTCGTCGGGGCCGACGACGGCGGCTTTGAGGTTGTTCAGCGATGCGCTCATCAGCGGGTTACAGCCGCACAGCAACGAGGCCGCCATCAGGCAGACGCCCACTTTCAATAGGTTCACAGTCGGGCGGCCTTATTTGCTGTTGTTGCTGTATTCGCTCCAGTTCTTCGCTGCCGAAGCCCCGGTGCCGACAATCGACGCCGACGGCACCAACTGGCTGATGAAACGGTTCCAGCGCGTAACGTTGGCCGGGCCGACGTAGACGACATCCTGCGGCCGCACCTGAAAGTGCGAGGCCAGCGCCATGGCGGTCGGCGATTCGGCTTCGAGCTGATAGATCTTGGCCGGCTCGACGTCGAGATTTTCCACGCCGCGAATCACGTACACCGCGTTGCCGTTGGAACTGGTCTGACTCAGGCCACCGACCGAACCGAGCACGTCGGACAGGTTCATGGTCGCGGTCTTGAAGCTCAGCGCGCGCGGCTGGTTGACTTCGCCCATGACGTAGATGCGCTTATTGTCGTTGTACGGCAGATACAGCTGATCGCCGCCCTTGAGGTAGACGTTCTGCAGTTCGGAATCCTGCTGATTGAGCGTGTCGAGATTGAGTGGATAGACCCGCCCGTTGCGCGTCAGCAGCAGGCCCGACAAGTCGGCGTTATTAGTGTCGATGCCAGCGGAACCGAGGGCTTCGACCACACTCAGCGGATTGGTCGAAATCGCTTGCGGGCCGGCCTTCGTCACGGCGCCGGTGACCACGACTTTCTGGCTGGCGAAGCGCAGCACCGCGACGTCGACCTGCGGCTCGGCGATGAATGCCGACAAGCGCTGTTCGATGTCCGCGCGCAGTTGCTGGATAGTCCGGCCGGCCGCCTGGACTTCCTTGATGAACGGGTAATACAGCGTGCCATCGGAGCGCACCAGACGGCCGTTGGCATCGATCTGTTGTTGCGCGCCGGAGGGGGCGGTCAGCTCCGGATGATCCCAGACGGTGATGTACAGCACGTCATTGTTGCCGATGCGATATTCCGCCGGCGTCACCAGCAGCTCCGCCGGCAGCGACTCACGCTTCTGCGTGGCGCGGTTCATGGCGATCAGCTTCGGGGTGATCGGAATCAGCTCGACCCGACTGCTTTCGCTGGCACCCTGGCGGGTGATATCGCTGGTGCTCAGGTACTGGCCGGGGGAAAACATGCAACCTTGCAAAGCGAGACTTGCCAACATTAAAAGATAAACACTACGAGTCATAATGGCACTACGCTATTCAAGGGCGAATCCAAAAAACAAAGTCACCCGACTTGCGTCGGGCGACTCTGTACTGCACTAACAAATGTTCCTGTTAGTTATGCGTGCCGGTTGTACCGGTGGTACCCGTCGTACCGGTGGTACCGCCGTTGGCACTGCCACCGCTGTTGGACGCCGCTACAGCACTGGCAACCATTGCAGTACTGGCCGCGGGCGCTTGCGAAGCCGCCACACTGCCACCTACATTGGTTACCGCTGTCAACGGCGCTTCAGCGGCGGCAGCCCAGTTGCTCAACATCGTCAACAGGGCAACTGCCATCACTTTTTTCATAACAACTCCTTTCTAACATTCGAACTGTTAAAAAACAGATCTGTGTCAGAGCTGGTAGCTTTCAAGTCCGCAAAGAGCGCGAACAAGATCCGTTGTTCTTTCACAGTCCTGTGCAACTGCTAAAGTCGAACGGCAGGTTTATATCTACGGATTTGCAAATGGCATTGCCAGTGTAATTTCCCGACGTTATCTAACAACCTGACTGAAACTAACATCGGACTAAATGGCCATCATCGCGAATAACCATTGGGATGATTCGATTGCCAGCGCCAAGTGTCGGCGACCATGTCCTGCAAGTTGCGCGTGGCTTTCCAGCCGAGCTCTTTCGCCGCTTTCGAAGCATCGGCAAAACTCTCGGCGATATCACCGGCGCGGCGCGGCATCATCCGGTACGGCACCGGCCGCCCGCAGGCCTGTTCGAAGGCATGCAGCACTTGCAGCACGCTGTAGCCATCGCCGGTGCCGAGGTTCCAGGTGTGGATGCCGGTGCGCTCGCTGATCGACTGCAACGCTTTCAAATGCCCATCCGCCAAATCGACGACATGAATGTAATCGCGCACGCCGGTGCCATCGGCGGTCGGGTAATCGTTACCGAAAATCGACAGCTCACGCAGGCTGCCGACCGCAACCTGGCTGATATACGGCACCAGATTGTTCGGAATGCCGTTGGGGTCTTCGCCCATGTGCCCGCTGGCGTGGGCGCCGATCGGGTTGAAATAGCGCAGCAGCGCGATGCTCCAGCGCGGCTCGGCGAGGCTCAGGTCGCGCAGCACATTCTCGACGATCAGCTTGGACTGACCGTAGGGATTGGTCGGATTGCCCGTAGGAAAATCCTCGCGAATCGGCATCTCTTCAGGCTCGCCGTACACCGTCGCCGAGGAACTGAACACCAGGCGGAACACCCCCGCCGCTGCCATCGCCTGACACAGAGTGATGCTGCCGCCGACGTTGGTTTCGTAGTATTCGAGCGGCTTGCGCACACTCTCGCCCACGGCTTTGAGCCCGGCGAAATGCAGCACGGCGTCAATCTGATGCTCGCGGAAAATCCGGTCGAGCAGCGGCCGATCGCAGACATCGCCGCGAATCATCCATGCACTTTTGCCGCAAATGGCTTCAACGGCGTGAAGTGCTGCGTCGCTGCTGTTACAAAGATTATCCAGAACGACAACTTCATAACCTGCTTCAAGCAATGCAAGTGTGGTATGCGAGCCGATATAGCCGGCACCACCCGTTACCAGAATCTTCATAGCGCGGTCCGTCATTGAATAAATACCCGGTAGCGTGTCAAGCCATGCCTGGTGGATATGCGGAGCAATTCACACAAACAGGGCGACAACAACCTCAAACAAATTTAGTTCAACCACTTGGCAATAATTATTTTTGCCGGTCAAACTGTTTGACGGGTACTTATTAGCACTCCCTGGACACTTATCACTATCGACGGATACCGACTAAAAATAACTAATAACCAAGTAGTCGACATCTCATAACATTAGCGCTTTTTAACAGCGCAACTAATTGCCAGCAACAACCTGACTCGGGTATTAAAGTAAGCCTTCAATAATCATTGAAACTTGCCGCCACTTTGTGGTGCGCAACCGTCGCCTGTGTTCCATGACTGTCCAGGATACTTTTATGATTCGTAAATGTTTGTTCCCCGCTGCCGGCTACGGCACGCGTTTCTTGCCGGCGACCAAAGCCATGCCGAAAGAGATGCTGCCGATCGTCAACAAGCCGTTGATCGAATACGCCGTTGAAGAAGCACGGGACGCCGGCCTGCAACACATGGCCATCGTCACCGGCCGGGGCAAGCGCGCGCTGGAAGACCACTTCGACATCAGCTACGAACTCGAGCACCAGATCCGTGGCACCGAGAAAGAGAAATTCCTCGCCGGCACCCGCGAGCTGATCGACACCTGCACCTTCTCCTACACTCGTCAGGTGGAAATGAAAGGCCTGGGCCATGCCATTCTCAGCGGTCGCCCATTGATCGGCGACGAACCGTTTGCCGTGGTACTGGCCGACGACCTGTGCCTGAACCTCGAAGGCGACGGTGTGCTGTCGCAGATGATTCAGCTGTACAAGAAGTTCCGCTGCTCGATCGTCGCCATTCAGGAAGTCCCGGCCGACCAGACCCACAAGTACGGCGTGATTGCCGGTGAGCTGATTTCCGAGGGCATCTACCGGGTCAACAACATGGTGGAAAAACCGGCGCCGCAGGACGCGCCGTCAAACCTGGCGATCATCGGGCGCTACATCCTCACCCCGGACATCTTCGACCTGATTGCCGACACCGAACCAGGCAAGGGCGGCGAAATCCAGATCACCGACGCACTGATGAAACAGGCGCAGAACGGCTGCGTGCTGGCCTACAAATTCAAAGGCCTGCGCTTCGATTGCGGCGATGCCGAGGGTTACTTGCAGGCGACCAATTTCTGCTACGACAACGTGTACCTCAAGGGCCGCTGAGACGCCCCCCATCACCAGAGGCAGGCAACCATGAACATTGCACAACATTCGACAGAGATTGAACGTGAGGTGGGCAACCTCGGGGTGATGAGCTGGTTGTCGCGCCATCAACCGCTGCCCAGCGCCAACGAAACCTGGCTGGGAACGATTCTGCTGGTGGAACGGATCGGTGTGTTTCCTGCGTCCGGCGATATTCGCCGGCCGCTGCGCGATCCTTATCCGCTGCTCGCGCACCTGAAGGCGTTGTATGGCGAACAGGCGCTGGAAATGGATGACCGTGATGGCCTGAAAGTGATCTTCAGCGACTGGCGTTTTCGCGTGCGCATCTGCTGCAACGATCCGGCGATCATCATTAACGTCGAGACCCGCTGTGATGCGCGGTTGATGCCGCAGAAGCTCGCGGAATTACTCGAACAAGTCGACAACTTCGCTCCTGCACGATGATCGTTCCCACGCTCTGCGTGGGAATGCCGCCCGGGACGCTCCGCGTCCCAGCGCGGCGTGACGCAGAGCGTCACAGGATGCATTCCCACGCGGAGCGTGGGAACGATCACCGTCGCTCTGCGTGGGAACGATCATTGTCCGCCGCCGTCGCAACGGTCGTTGGCGCCCATGATCCAGCCATAAAAATAATCGGCAATCACCTTCCCGCCCGTGGCCGGCAACGGATGAATCTTGTCCGGGCCGATCATCGCGCTGGCGTAGCGTTTAACGTCGGGGCCGAACGCGCATTGCAGGTTGGCGAAGCCCAAATGCTGCTCCCGCGCCCACGGTTCGAGCACCTGCGCATAGGCCGACATCGGATAAGCGCTGGAGCGCGTGGTGTCCTGACGCATGATCAGGTTGATGCTCGCCGCCGGCTGAATCTCGCGCAGCATGCTCACCAGGCCCTGAACGTTTTGCAG
Organism: Pseudomonas sp. Sample_21; assembly: GCF_004307525.1. NCBI lineage: Bacteria > Pseudomonadati > Pseudomonadota > Gammaproteobacteria > Pseudomonadales > Pseudomonadaceae > Pseudomonas > Pseudomonas sp. Sample_21. The sequence goes on from NZ_RCNZ01000051.1 coordinate 32,880, forward strand.
GTACTGCGCAGGTTTGACGCCGAAGCCCTGATCGTTGCCGCCGAGCATGATCAGGTAAACATCGGCCGGGATCTTCGACACCACGGCTTTCCACTGCGCCTGCCACTGTGGATCGGCGTGATAGAAATCCGCGGATGCCGCGCCGGAGGCCGCCAGTTTCGACACCCGAATGCCCTTCTCATCATTCGTCATCCAAAGGCCGAACAACGTGGGCGCGCCCTTCACCACTTCCAGTCTGAATGACCAGTCTGCGGCTGATGGAACGCCCGCTAGCGCGACTTCCTGAACGCCCGAGCCTGCGAGTTTCAACGGTTGCCAGGCTTGCGCGGGCGACCAGCGATAGCGCAGCTCGTCGGCTTCGCCGTTGCCCAGATACAACAGTTTCGCCTGAGTGACCGTGGTATCGATGCGCGGCGAAGGACTGGCATCGACTTGCAACCAGGCGCCCGGCTTGCCGCTGATCGTGCGACTGTCCGGGCTGGCCTGGCCCAGCTCGGAAACCTTCCAGCCGCCGCCGAAGTATTTGTCGCTGCTGCGGGTGTATTTGAAGTGCGTGCCGCCCAGCGCCGCGCCGTGGTTGAAACCGACGTAACCGGGGCCGGCGAAACCCGCTTCGGCGGCCACTCGCTGCACCAGTTTGTTCAGATAGAAATCCTGCCCGGCGGTGTAGCTGTCGCCGATCACCGAAACCGCCAGCACCTTGCCGGCCTTGCCCTCGCGCCACTGCGCAAAGCGCTGGCGGGCATCGTCTATCGTGATGGCCGAGGTGGCGACTGGTTGAGGGGCGTCTACTGGCATCATTGAATATTTCCTTTGTCCGGGATGGCCCCTTCGCGAGCAGGCTCGCTCCCACAAAAGACCTTGTGCAATTCACACAACCTCTGTGGGAGCGAGCCTGCTCGCGAAGCTTTCAGCTGTTCTGCGTCTGCACCACCGGAGCGACAATCACCGGTGCTTTCCTCTTCGCCGCACGTTCGCCAAGGAACAACACCGAGGTGAAATTGAACCGGCTGAACACCATCGCCAACAGCACCGGCCCGAGCAATCCACAACTCAGACCACCAAACACCAGCAAGCTCTCATCCTTCACGCCGAGGCGCCCAAGGACAAACCGCGAGGTCGCGGCAAACAGCACATGAAAAAGGAAAATCGCATAGGAATACCCGCCGAGCCAGGTCAGCGCTTTCGAGCGCATGTCACTCGACAGCAATGCGATACAAGACACGCACCCCACCGTCAAACCAATCAGGCTGCGGCGATCGACAATCAGCTCACGATCAATCGCCGCGACATACAACAGCGTCAGCGAGATCAGCACAAACAGCAGCGGCCCGATCACTTTGAAACGCTGTTTCAAAACATCGACATTTTCCTGACCGATCATCCCTGCAACAAAAAACGGCAGCAGGTAAATCGCACCGTTGATACCGAACGCATCCAGCGGCAACGGCGGCAGCAGGAACAACACTGCCGCAAACGCAAACAAGCCATACAGCCGCGTTGCTGAATGCAACAGGCCGCGCCACTCCAGCAAGCCGACGAAGATAAAAATGCTGAAAACCGCCTGCAGGAACCAGAAGTGGTTGATCGGCACCCAGAACGACAACAACGCGTCGATCACGCCGACGTCCTTGTTCACCCCCGGCCCCACCGCTTGCAGCACCGAGAACGGCACGCCGACGCAGAACAGCGGCACGATCAGCCGCCGCACCTTGCCGGCGAAGAACGCGGAAAAGTCATTGCCGCGAATCTTGTAGATCGAATAGATGTAGCCGGAGATGAACGTGAACAGCGGCATGCGCACGTACACCATCGAGTCGGCGATGACCCGGAACGGCGAGCCGATGTCGATCTTCAAGCCGCCGCCCAGCGGGCCGATGACGTGATAGAGCACCAGCAGCAGGCACGCCAGGCCGCGCAGGGTTTCGATCTCCAGGGATTTTTTCTTGCTCGACATAGAGCACCTGCCTTAAGTGAGAATTCTTGATTCGACCTGCACCGGTTTGTTCGCGCGCAGCATCAAGCCCAGGCCGACGAACAACACCGGCACCACCATCGAGAAGTGGCGGGCGAAGGAGCCGAAGTCCGGCTCGAACAAGCCTTGCACCAACAGAAACGCCAGCGGAATCGCGATCAGTTCCTTGGGTTTGGTCTGGATCGGCGCGCCCTTGTAGTCGGTCGAAGTGATGACTTTGAACAGCAGCAGCGCGGTCATGATCATCAGCGCAACGAAGATCACCTGCCCCGGCCCGGACAGCAGAATCAGCTCAACCGGGAACGACAGGCGGAAGAAAATGATCATCGAATCCAGTGCCTGGGAGACGAAGTCGCTGCCGCTGAGCCACGAGACGATCAGCGACTTCGAGCCCTCCTCGCCCGCCGTGCGCAGCTCGTTGTTGCTCGCCCGGATCGATGACACCGGAAAGCCCAGCGCCAGCTGAATGGCCATGGCCACCGCCAGATAAAACAGGAACAGCATCAGAAAGAAGGTGAAGCGCGAGACGTACTTTTTCATCACGCAGACGCCGACCCACGACAGCGAAAACAGAATCCAGTACGGCCGGATCAACACGCCGTAAATCACCGCCGAAAGAAAAAAACCGCCGCGATATTTGCGCGTCAATGCGCTGAGCAGAATGCTCAACACCGCCACCGACACGATGATTTCCTTGGTCAGGTTCTC